>NZ_JBLFJW010000007.1:0-180496 GCF_047713085.1 Pantoea sp. sgz302252 | reverse complement strand
TCAGCCTGATGTTTTTCGATAAAGACATACTTCATTTCAGGCGCTTCGCGAAGTATGTCGCGGCCTTTTGGAGAATGGCCAGCTCTTCATCTCGTTCGGCCAATTGGCGCTTGAGTCGGGCATTTTCGGTCGCGAGTTCCTGCTCACGTTCGCAAGCGGACAGGCTCTGCTGTTGCTTGCTGCGCCAGGCATAGAGCTGAGATTCATACAGGCCGAGTTCGCGCGCTGCTGCGGCCACGCCAATACGTTGAGCAAGCTTAAGCGCTTCGTCACGAAAGGCAGGCGAGTGTTGTTTACGGGGCTTGTTTTTCGTTGCTGATGGTTTAGTCATGAGTCACCTCTGGGTTAAGAGTTTACTCACTTAGTGCCGTGTCCACTATTGCTGGGTAAGATCACTATTGCTGGGTAAGATCACACAACCATGTCATACCGTGGAGAGTAGCGGCACAACAACGCCACCTCATCACCAGCGGACACACCTGGATTACGCAGACGAAAGTCAGCCAGTTCACATCCCGCAAGTTGATCAATAATTTGCTGAATAGTTTTTTCGGAGTTGGCCTGCGCCACTGCGATAAACTCCCGCTTTATTTCCTCGCGAAATGGTTCATACACACTGTGACAGGCGATGTTTACGACCGTCCATTCAATGTTATTCCAGCATGTACGCCGCGCAGCCACATCAGAGAAAAGCGGGGATAACTGAGCATACAAGGCTTCCTCTTCTGAGCTGGTTAAACCCGCCTCTTTAAGATGACTATCAAGTAAGCGCAAATGCGCCAGCGTCCGTGCCCTGGCTGAAACAGGTGCCCCCCAACAATCGGCGGCTATATTCGCCAGCTTTTGGCGTTCGGCAAAAACATTGCGGATCATGATTTTGCCCCTTTATTCTGTTCCTGCTGCAGCGCCTCCAGCCCCTTAGCCACCAGCGCCCGAGCGATGGAGTTAACAGACGGTGACACGCCCAGCGCGGAATTCACGCTTTGCTTCTGCTGAATCTTGCGTATTTCCTCCATCTGCTCACCGCTTAACAGTACTGGTTTATTGTTCGAAATCATGACATTGCTCCGTGTTGCTGTTTAAGAAATCAGCATTAATTATAGTTGCATTAAACGCAATGTTAATATCATTCATTGCAAAAAATGAAACATAAATACGAGCAATACATAAACCACAAAGAGCAGAGAAAAACGGCGAATTCATTCTCTGAAATAATGATTAATAAGGATTCATAGCGGGAAGGTATCGTCGTAACGTTGGTGAGTAAAATTTACATTTTGTAAAAAGGAGTCGCGCTATTTTTGTGCAGATATTTCAACAACAAGGAATGTAAAAAAATGGCAATACCGGCTTATTTATGGCTTAAAGACGACGGCGGCGCGGACATTAAAGGCTCTGTAGATGTGCAGAACCGGGAAGGAAGCATTGAGATTTTGGGGTTTAGCCACGGTCTGCACCTGCCGACAGATGGAAACACAGGGAAAATCACCGGCACACGGGTACATAGCGCCCTCACCTTTGAAAAAGAATTCGACTCATCGAGCCCCTACTTTTACAAGGCCACCGCCAAGGGGCAAACGCTCACCAGTGCTGAATTTAAGTGGTATCGCATCAACGATGCAGGGCAGGAAGTGGAATACTTCAACATGCTTCTTGAGAATGTGAAAGTGGTGTCTATCTGCCCGCATATGCACAATGTAAAAAACCCGGCCACCGAAAAGCACAACCACCTTGAAAGCGTATCCCTTCGCTATGAGCGCATCACCTGGAAATACTGTGATGGTAACGTGCAGTTTTCTGACGCGTGGAATGAAAGATGATTCGCTGTACATTTCATCTGAATGGCGGGCAGCTCTCTAACCTTAGCTGCCCGGGCATTGGCTTTTTTCCTGCCTACTCAGGCAAGGAGGGATCAACAAGAAATAATCCAGATGATATTGCCGTGCCGAGTGTAGGCCCATTACCACCAGGAAAGTATTATATTGTCAGTCGCCCCACAGGAGGACTAAGGACGATGGTTCAGGACTGGGCAGCCAGTGAATACACAGGGTCCGATCGTTCCGTCTGGTTTGCGCTATACCGGGAAGATAGCAACATAGACGACTGGACATTCATCAACAATGTTGAGCGGGGGCATTTCAGGCTTCATCCGGCGGGTTATATGGGCATCAGTGAAGGGTGTATTACGTTACCCAGCAAGGCGCATTTTTCAGTATTGCGAAACGCCCTATTGAATACACCCGCAATACAGGTTACATCGATGCTCACCGCTTATGGCACTGTGCAGGTTTACTGATGAAAGCAATTTACTTTGCCCTTATGTGGGCCGCGTCGTTCGCGGTGTATGCGGTTGTTCTTATCTTGATGTACGCGTTTGTTCCTCAGGGAGCATTGCTTACGTTATACAGTCGCTTTGCCGGGCCGGTTCCGGGTGCTGAATGGGATAGCATCATAAGTAACATAATCATTATGGGAAGTGCGGCAATCACGTTTTGCATTGTGTGGATCATCGCATATTTCGTTCTAAGACAACGCCAGTGAAGCCGCAGGCGTACTGATGATTCCAGAGGTTGAGACATTCCAATTCTTAATCGATATGGATTCATTGCCTTATTCAAGATTTAAAATCATTACAGGAAATCTGATTGTTAACAGACTAAAAAACCCGCTTCGCTGGCGGGTTTATCTATCAAAATGGCGGTTCGTCGTCATCAATAGCGCCCCCAGCTGGTGGTGATGCTGTTGGAGCCTGCGCCGGTGGCTTGCTTGATTGATCTGCCTTTCCTGCGCTTCTCTTATTGCCAGCGCCTGGCCTTACTGTTTTTGCACTCACTACACTGTCAGCCACCAGCGAATAACCGCTTTGCACCTCGCCCCCCTGCCCCGTCCACTGGCGAACCTGCAACGGGCCAGACACGCTGATCACGTCGCCTTTGTTGTGTGCTGCCAGCGCATCTGCCTGCTTACCAAATGCTGTAACACCAAGCCACATCACCGCAGAACCATCTTCAGCCTCACGACATGGAAGAGATACAGCCATACGCGTAAATGCCATATTGCTACCATTGCTGGTGGCCTTTGTCTGAACATCTGCGGCAATTCTGCCGTATGCGGCGATCTGCGCTGTCATTCTGCATACTCCATCTTTTCTTTTAGACCTGCTGCCGCCATGCGGTTGCAATGATTACGGCGAAATGCTGCCGCCTCTTTATTTTATCATTCTCTTCACTATCCATAACCGCCAGCCAGCGAACCGCGGCCCGTCGCCATAATCCGCGCTTTTCAAGACTAATGGCGATTTCATCAAACAGAAGTGAATCTGGTTTTTTCGTTTTCTGATCTGCTGTTGTTCTGTTATCCGGTAATGCTGAATGCTCTTTTTTCATCTCGATAAAACCTCAAAAACGTAAGCACCTTGTTTTTATTGAAAATTCTGTGTTTTCTATAATAAAAAAATAAAACTTACCCTCTTAACTGTCTACCGTGTCTACCATTCAAATAAACTATTTACTTTCAATATCTTGCAAGGTAGATACCCGGTAGACACCCCGTATAAAAGTCTCTACCGCGTGTCTACCAATTGGACAAAAAACAAACTTCGAAAAGTAGACACGGTAGACACTTAACCGCTTACTGTCTACCAAGTGTCTACCATTACAACTCATTGAAATTACTAATCTATATCCTAATTATTTTATCTGGTAGACACGGTAGACACTTTTACTATTAAAGAAATTTTTTATATCTCTTCTTCTGGTTTAATTCCTGTTGCTGCGGGGAGCCATGTTTCTGCATTTTCGGTTAATAAAACGTTTGAGACGGTTCGCCCCTTATCCGGCCCTTTGGTACATTGCTTGCGCCTGTACTCCTTGCCATATTCAGCCATTGATCCAGGCATATCAGAACCAAAGCGAGTCAGTGATACGGGCTTACCCAGCCCATGAGCTGACATATAAGCAAGGTAGGAGTGGTACAGATATCGGCGCGGACTAAAGGGGATCATTTCAGCGTTTCCGACAATCATTCCTTCACACTCAACCAGCGACATGAGATAGCCGCAGAAATCGATAAGCGAATCACCTTCGCGCTTTATGGCTAAAGCTTCCTCTGATTTGCGCTGTTCGTTTAAGAGCTGCCGTGCGGCGTTCTGGTCGATAAATCGCGAAAGTAAGTGGCGAATTATCACCGGCAATTCTGCCTCTATTTTTTCCACCAGTAATGAATCGCGCCGCTCTTCGCTCACAACCTCTGAAAAGTTGAATATTACGCGACGGCGCGATATGCCCCCGCTACGGTCGCTAAATGTCATGGCGTTATTGTTTACCGCCAGAACAACTGCCGGAATGCGTACTGAGTATGGCGCTTTGTGCTTTGGGTCTATTGATACCCTGTCACCACCTGTAATGGCTTTAATCCCGGCACCGTCACCGGCATAGCGTGTCATATCCGGCAAAATCACCAGAGAGTAACCCACAATCAATGCCCGCTCCCTCGGGTTCTCCAGTGCTGCCATGCTGGCGGAAACAGTGTTCCCCTTCCCGGCAAGCATGGTGCATATTTCCGACATAACGCTTTTACCGCTTCCCCCTGGCCCCGTTACCTCAAGGAATAACTGCCAGTCATACCGGTTAGCCAGAACCATAAAAAGCGCCGCCAGTAAACGCGCTGTTTTGTTGCTGTCCTTTCCTGTGGAATGCTGCAGCCAGCGCCAAAAATTAGGCGCGTGAGTCTCCAGTAACTCACCCTCAGCAGCCTGACAATATTCAACGTTACTCGCTATAAGTAGCCAATCATCTTTATCATGAGTCCGGAAAGCTCCAGCGCGGCTATCAAATACGCCATTACTAAAGCCTATCAGGTGGCGCGACGTCGCACCCATTTGTGGCAATCCAAGCTTCATGGCCTCAACTGCGTTTTTTACACTCGCCGGTGAATAAGCAATCTCAGCTTCAGTAAACAAACGCGCCATAGTCCGCTGTAAATCTTTGTCCGGCATTGGCGACCATATAACGCCGTTATAGAAGTGAACCGTGTCAGAGTCGCTATCTATCGCCAGTTCATTACCGTAATGCGCTGCCAGAACGTCACCGCGCTGGCTTGCCCCCATTTGATTCAGTGCGGGTGTAATGCTCCTGGATTGCTCCGCATTCACCACAGGAAGGCGAGCAGCCTCTTTAGCAGGCCAAAGGCGATTAATACGCTTAACATCTGTCAAAACCTCCTGTAGCTCGCCAGAGGCTATATGCATGGATATGAGTTCCTGCCGCTTCTGCTTTGCCCGTTCAGGCTTTTTCGCATCCTGATAGCCCTGAGTAACGAACCATTCCGGCGTTACGTCACCCCCAAGCACAATCCCTGCCATACACTCAGCCAGGTTCGCCAGATGGTCAGAGGCATGGCGACGGACTGCCGCCGCCACTTCTCCGGCTTCAGGTGGCTTGCCACGTTGCACCCATTGATAAACGCAGGAAAAGAGCGCATCAGACCAGCCAGGCAAATTCCCCGCCGCTTTCTTTGCTGGTTTATCCGTTGGTTTTTTCGTGGTCACGCTGCGGCCTCCGTTGCTGGTTTAAATTCGCGGAAAAGCCGATCTACAGCGCAAACACAATCGCGCTGATAGCCGTCACGAACATACGAAACACAATTCCCGGTATTCTGAATAATTGTTATTTTTGACCCGCTGTTATCCATCCAGCGGGAGCCAATCCTGATTTCAGGTTGAGCGCGGCCCCCGGATAAGTTCCGGTTTAACTTTTTTGTCATGGTTTTAGTCCTCTGCTATTACCCGTTCAAGCTGGGAAATAACCTCTGAAACACTGGAAAGTAATAGCCCAAGCCGTATGGCTTCGCGTTCGCTATGTGGGCCGCAGGTATCAAGCCACAGGGCGATAACCTCCCGCGCTTCTTTGGCGCTGCCGATGGCGTTAGCGGCATTATCACGCAAGGCGAAGAGATGAGCTCCGGTGGCTGTCACATCCACAAGCGGTGCGGCGGTTAATTGGCTGGTATTACGCATAATTAGCCCCCCTCACCTCTGCAAACGTTGCGGCGGCATCAGTGGCGATAACTGACCAGAGGCAAGGGTTATCACCTTCTGCACTTGCCCAATGTTCATTGATGGCGCAGTCTTTCAGCGGACTGTTGCTGTTAATTTTTGCGGCAAAGGTCAAATGCCAGGAGCCGGTAAGCATGTTGCGGGCTTCCTCTTCCGTGTCTGCCTCGATGCGCAGAACGGTAGGCAATTCATCCGGGCTGGCGTAACTGGCCAGAAACAGCCAGGTGAATAACGGGCGATGGTTTTCAAACATTCCCGGCCCCCTGAAAGCGTGGTTGTTTCAGATTGCCTGCCAGCAGGTAAACGAGATCATGCAGTAAGCCATTAGCGCTGCGTCGTGTATCACCGTCAGTTACGCAACTGAGCTGGATATTTACCATTGCCAGCGCGTAATCAAGCAATATATCCGAGTCACTCCAGATATCAGGCACGAGGGGTAATGACAAAGCATCAGCGGCGGCATTCTCAATTAGCTGTGGCGGTAAATCCTGTTCACATAGTTTACGAACAATGCCAAGCGCGTATAACAGGCGACCACACAGCGCGATTTCATCCGTAAAGCTATCAACCTCCACCAGCTCGTATGCCACTTCATTGCAAAAATCCAGAACCTCAAATAAATTCATCGTCGTGGATAATGGGGTAAGCATGATGGAGGAAACAGAATCGTTATTCATGGCAAGCCCCCGCATACTCAACATATTCCACACCAGCCGCATCAAGAGCCTGTTTGAAGCTGAGCATCATTTCGCAGCGCTCGTGATAAAGAGCCAGTACAAAGGGATCGAGAGCGGCCTCCATTTCTGCGGAATAATATTTTACATGCGGTAAAACTACTTTTTCGGGGTTGTTTTGGGTACAATTTTCACCAGCCATAATTTTTACCTTACGTTTAAATTGCGGTTAGAGGCCCCGTTAGTGTTCGTGCACTTCGGGGCTTCGTCGTTTCTGAGTACCTACTGTGTTTCACCTACAAACAACATGTGTTTCACATTAACCTTGAGTGAAACACAGGTCAACTCTTTTTTGTGTTTCATCTTTGTGTATACTGATACACACCACACAAAGAGAGTTACGCAAATGGCCTCGACCAACAAAAACGCAAAATCACAACTTTTCACAGTCAGAGTGCCTCATGAGGTTGTCTCTGATATGGAGTCATCAAAAAAAGAAGGTGAATCCAGCGCTGGTTTTATAGTTACAGCCATGCAAGGAGAAATAGCCCGCCGCCAGCTCAGGCAGAACGGAGAAGATAAGCTCTTAACCAATCTCAATGGCGCTCTTGAAGCACTGGAGCGTATCGAGGAGATCGGCACGCAAGCCGGTGAACAACTCCGGGAACTGGTAGGCGTTGCGCAGAGTGAAGCCCAGCAGCTCAAAGGCGGAAAATAACCCCGGCCCCGTTCTGGCAGGTAATACCAAATGGCGTGGTTATCGGCTGCGCCCTTTTCTTTTGTGCGGGTTCTGGCCTTAAAATGATTACGCATTTCCGCTCCCCGTTATCAGACAACAACTCTCCAGGCCTGTTATGAATTCTTATGCTGATCACGCTTTGCAATGAGCTGGTTAACCCACTCATCAATCTCACTTTCAACAAAGGCAATGGATCTTTCACCGAGCTTAACCGCTGCCGGAAAGCGCTTCTGGCTAATCAGGCGATAAATCCAGGCTTTGCTATAGCCGGTGCGACGTAGAACTTCTGGAAGTCGGATAAAGGTAGGGTGCATTTTGAATGGCTCCTGAGGTTGATTACCGTCTACAGGAGTAATTATTAGTTATTTTTTTAAAATTCATGTAATTTAATAACGGGTTAAAATGCAATAACCGGTTTTCTTTTTTCAACCGGTTATTGCACAATAAATGGCAAGTTCAAAGTTTATTAATTGTGTTCTTTTTGAATCTTCAACACCCACTCCCGAATGCTTGAGAAAGAAGGGTTATCAGTATGTCTTTTTGAAAGTTCGCCAAATACATGATTAGCTATTTCCGATGGTGTTCCGTGCGTTCTGGTCATCCTGTCTCTTGCGATCTGTAAGGCTTCAGCTTTTCGGTGATGCTCAGGCCTCCCGCCAGTTTTTCCAATTTTAACTGGAGCCATCATTGTTTCATCTGCAAGAGTGTAGGGATACATTGCAATACGGAACAATGAATATGCGTCGTCGTAGTTGTCAGAAATAATAAGAAGAATTATATGTTTAATTAGAGGGTTAAACATTTTTTTGGAAATTGTAAGGTTATCGCAAAATTCTGAACACGCCTCGCTTATATATTTGTTGATTTTTTCATCTCCGCCTTCACCCGAGAGAATTGAAAGGAATATTTCGTTCCATTCTTCCTCTTCGTCAAATCCAATCCCCATTTCTACTTTCGTTGCTAAATCCATGAAAATTGCATATGCACTTTCATTAAAGTAATGGTCCTCTGAGCGCTTATCATCTGAATCTCGATGTGTAGCTAAAACTTTAATAGTTTTCGCATAATCATCACCATCTAAAAATTCGCGAGATACTTCAAACATAGTAATCACCTTATAAAATTAAAAAATAATAAAGCATCCTTATCATTTGAATATCCTCAAGAAAATATTTAGTACATTATTACACTATCTTATCCATGTAGTCAGCATACCACTGGAGCATCTCCCGACGACCATCAAGGTACTGAGCATGGTTGTAAGTGCCGCGTATGCTATTTTTGTCGACGTGTGCAAGCTGCGTTTCTATCCACGCAGTGTTATAGCCCTTTTCGTGAAGAATGGTACTCATCGTGTGGCGGAATCCGTGCCCGGTTGCCTGACCATCATAGCCAATACGCTTAATCACCTGATTAATACTCGCTTCGCTCATGGGCTTACCTGCATTATTCCGACCAGGAAAAACAAATTTCCCGCGACCAGTAAACTGATAAATTTCCTCCAGCAGCTCCTTTATCTGGCTGGTGACAGGTACGAGATGCGGCCTACGCATTTTCATTCGCTCTGCCGGAATGTTCCAGACACCTTTATCAAAATCAATGTCGACCCATTCAGAAGCACGCAGCTCAATAGTTCTCAACCCGGTCAGCATGAGCAGACGGGTCGCATTGCGGGTAACAATGCTGCCGCTGTAATCATTCAGTGCGCGGAGAAACTCCGGGAGCTGTTCTGCGTTGAGGTGGGGGAAATGCTTTTGTTTGGGCGCTTTAAGCGCACTGGCAAGATCAACAACGGGATTAACTTCAGCCCTTCCGGTGATAACAGCATAAGTGAAAATCTGGCGGCAGGCCTGCCGGGTCTTCTTGAGCTTATCCAGAACTCCGCGCTGCTCCATTTTACGTAGCACGGATAGCATTTCAGCGGGCTTGATGTCAGTAATTGCTCTTGCACCAATGAACGGGAATACATCTTTCTTCAGGTACTCCCAGATATCGGCCGCATAGCCTTCCGACCAGTTGGGCCGCTTGTGCTCGTGCCACTCCTGAGCGAGTCGCTCAAAACTGTTAGATACAGCCATAAGTTTAGCTAGCTTATCTGCCTGCTTTGCCTGCCCCGGATCACCACCAGCAGCCAGTATCCGCTTTGCGTCCTCACGCTTTCCCCTGGCCTCTGCGAGAGTAACAGCAGGATAAACGCCGAATACGACACGCTTCTCCTTCCCGCCAAAGCGGTACTTCATACGCCAACTTTTGGTTCCGTTAGGGAAAACTTCAAGGTACATGCCCCCACCGTCTGACAGTTTGTAGGCTTTATCTTTGGGCTTTGCAGCTTTGATTTCTGTGGCGGTCAGCTTCATATGGGGGCATCGACTTTATTGAACCTGAGAATGCCCCCAATAATGCCCCCATTTCTATGTAGATTACAATAGACGCGAGTAGACATTGATAGACGTGAATCTAGCTATAAGCCTTGGTATTACTGGATTTTGTGGACTTTGATAGACGATGGTAGATGTCGAAATGGCACGCCCTACAGGATTCGAACCTGTGACCTACGGCTTAGAAGGCCGTTGCTCTATCCAGCTGAGCTAAGGGCGCACGGAGTAGAAACTTCGTGGTTGGAACGCGTGGAATTATACGGTCAACGCCTGTTGAGTCAATGGCTTTTCCCCGGAAACGTTGTTTACCCGGATATCAGCTTAAATAGCCCTCATTTACCGCTCACTCCATCACCAGACGTTCGTTATTCCGGCTTTGGTATACGAAATATCCCAGCACCGTTTAAGCAACGCCTGGTACCTTCATTTTTGGGCTCTGACAACAATAGAGAGCCACCGCTTATCTCGGCAGTATCAGGATTTGTAAGGCTAAAAACGGCCATGAGAAATAGCGTTTTCCTGAGTAACCGATAATGAGTTAAAGAAGATAAACATGGATTGACGGTAAGAGAGGGAACGATGAGCATCATACTGCGCAGAGAAAGACGACGGAGAAATTTCACCTCCATTCAGAACCACGCCCGATCGCTTCCTCATTTTGCGTTGGTTGAACGCCACGATTTGCTGAGCCACCATGGGCGAGCCAATGAAAACCGCATTCTGGTCACCTGCGATTATTTCCTCGCTCTCGGTATTCACCACAGCCCGGCTCCGCTGTGTTATTGCGCTATTTATGACAATCTCGACGAGGCGTTGAACACAGTGTGTGGCACACAGTCACTGAACCTGATTATCGATATTGAGGGCTGGCCCATACCGACGCTGGTTATCCTTAATCATCTACTCGAACTGCATAAACGGCACCCAAGCCTTGAGATCTCACTGATCACGCCCGAAAAAAACTTTTCCTATCGCCGTTTTTTGCAAGCCGCGTGCCTGTGCCGCTTAATTGACAAGCATCTGGAACTAAAACAACTCCGCGACGCCTTGCAGTATCGCCGCCTTCCCCTTCCCGCCCCTCACCGCCTGTTTAAATCCAAAGAATGGAGCGTGTTGTTATTAATGGCCCGAGGATTATCTTTGTGCGAGATAGCACACCATCAACAGCGCCCCTATCACCGAATTACCTACCGGGTAAATTGCATCATCAGCCTGTTGCGGCTGGAGAAGCGTCAGCAGCTACTCAACCTTTTACAGAAAATCAGTGCGATCCCCCCTGACTATACCTCGGAATAACTTGTTGAAGCCGCGTATTTTTTAGGAAATTACTTAAAATCAGGTAAGTAAAACATGATTCATTAACCAAAAAATAACAATTATAATTTATCTTAAATTAATCTCGTTAATGAAACGAACAACCACCCTGGGCGAATTGTTCAATATTTACCACTATTTAGTAAGATTTTTACACGAATAACAGGTGATTTATTCGAGTAAAATGTGAGCGTACTGGCAAACTATGGAGCCTGGAGTTTGCAACAACCGGAGATCCTGCTGCACTGCAGCAGTGCGTGTTGCAGTCGATATGACATGTCGTTATTTAAGCATAACTATTTATCTTAAAAGCTTTTTTAGCAGCCTCTCTCCAATAGGTGAAAAAATAACATTTGGAAATAAAATTAACACTATAACAACATCCAGTGCGTTGTGTTGTTTTTTCAGACCAGTAAGCCATAAACATCGATAAAACAAAAATAAGCAGAAAATATCGCCAAAAGCGAAATATTACCCGAGATCATTCAGAACATCCTAATTAGTAAAGGCATTTATCCGTTTCTCAGGCTTTTTCAAATAACGTTAAAGGGTATAATCATCAGCATTAAGATAAATAACAAAACTCACCACGACGTCTCCCCCGCAGATAATAGTTGATGGTAATTTCGTGACCACAAAAAACAAGGAAGCTCTCATCACACTCATTGGAAAATACATCAGCATCAGGATGTTCTGATTACCCCACCGTCACTTACATTGCTGTTCTGCCAGATAAAAACTGACGTTAGCGGCTCCCATGAGCCATTTTTCGCTATATCAGACGCCTGGTTACATTGTTATTATCCTGCACTGGCGAACTGCCCGTTCGGGGAACAGCAGAACCGAAAACATAATCTGAGGAATAGAAAATGAAACCGGCCGCCGTAATTATTATGGACGAACAGCCCATCGTCAGAATGTCAATAGAAGTCTTGCTGAACAAAAACAGCGACATCCGGGTTGTGTTAACGTCAGGGGATGGAAGAGAAGTACTTGATTACATAAGAAAATCAGAAGTCGACCTGATTATCGTCGACATTGAACTGCCGGGAACAGACGGGTTCTCACTGTTAAAGCGCATTAATGATATTCGCCCAACGACGAAGGTCTTGTTTTTATCATCAAAGTCGGAAAACTATTATGCTGGCCGGGCACTTCGTGCTGGGGCGAATGGATTTGTGAGTAAACGCAAGGATTATAATGATATTTATAAAGCGGTGGAAATGCTTCTGGATGGCTATTCGTTTTTCCCATCGGACACAATAAATTTGTTGAGCCAGCATGCCACACGTCGCAATGAACAAGTGGAACTGCCTTTATCTAATCGCGAGGTGACCGTAATGCGCCATCTGGTTAATGGGTTAACAAATAAAGAAATTGCTGACCAGTTATTATTGAGCAACAAGACCATAAGCGCACATAAATCCAATATTTTCTCTAAGCTTGGGGTTCATTCTATCGTAGAATTGATTGACTATGCCCGCTCGCACGAGCTGCTCTGAAAAGCGTCCCCATGCCCGAAAAATACAGGGAATGGGGCGTATTTAATAATAATTAATGGCGAAGGTAGCGTCTGCGTCTGCGCTACCCGCCTGAGGGTTTTCGGCGGTAGCGATATAGTTGGCAAAAAACTGCAAGGTCGCATTTCCTTGCGCATCCACGACCACTTCGCGGCTGGACTGTTGCAGAGGCAAACGCCGCCGGTCGCTGTCACGAATTTCAACAGCAACACGACTGGCGGTACTGCTCGCATTTAAGCCGAGCAACGAAGGGTCGCTGTCATCGGCCTTACCCGCAAACGTAATCGAAGCGGCGCCCGGAGGACAACCGGTCAGGCTCAAGGTAAAGGGTGTTAAAGAGGTCGTGCTCCCGGTCTGGCGTAATTGCTTTGACGCCCAACGCCCTAGTTCAACCGATTTATCGCTGTCGCTTCCTTCTGCTACACAGGTGTAATCAACCACATTTCCGGTCAGCTCAATGTTGATTTCGCCCAGTGGCGTATCAGCCCAAACCGTACTGCTGATGCCCACGCCTAACACAATCCATCCCAGTTTTTTCATCGTCCGCTCCTTAGTCATAATCCACACGCAGGTAGCCACGAGCCGTAAATTTCCCCTCTTCCGGTTTATTGCCGGTCACGCTGACGGGCCAGGCACGGATGCCCACCTGTGCCTGCGCACTGCCATCCAGACGGAAAGGGATCTTGCTGTTGATGTTATTCGGCGTGAGAGGATTACCGCTGCTGTCAGCAACGATAAACCCGAGGTCAGGGTTGTCCGACACCATCGCATTGCCCTGGGATTTCTCCGCTTCGACACGCAGGGTGAGATAGGCCTGCGACTCCACGTTCGTGCATTTTATGCCAATGGTTTTCTGCTGAACCGGCACATTTGCCGGGCGATTGCCCGCCCCTGCATCGCTGAATAGCGAGGCTCTGATATCCCCGAAATCAAACTGCACCATCGTGCCCGCGTTGATTTCACAGGTCTGCGGCACGTTGATGGTGCCGCTGTAGCTGATGGTGTAGACCGGCGTGGTCAGCGGATCGCCGCTGTTGGTCGTCACATAGACCGTAAACATCGTCTGTTTCGGGATAACCACCATATTGATAAAGCGACGGGTCACCTTCAGGCGGAAAATCAATTTAGAGTCATCCACCGGAAAGGGTTGTTGCTTCGGCACGTTAGGGTGTGAGCCCATCTGAATGTAGTTCTCTGGAGGATAAAAAGTCCCCGCCGCGCTATCCGTTATCTGCATCGCGCCATCAAGATAGTCATTCAGTTTCAAATACTTGAAATTGTTCTCGGTGCTCACCACCGGGAAGCTGGTCACGTAACTGCGTTTGGTGGTGGTGCCTGTGGTGCCCGCCGGACACACAGCGTTAACGCCAATCCAGCCTGATTTCTGGCTAAGCGTCACGGTTTGCCCAACCTGGTTGTTGGCACTGGTAAAGGTATCCGTCAGATCGTAAAACACATCCGTCGGCACCCCATTCTGGTTACGACACACCGTTGCCCATGTGGACGTGCTCACCAACGTGATGGCCAACAGAGACAGGGGCATAATTTTAGTGATCACAGCGAACCTCCGTGAGTGTGATCGCCTGTTGCAGGCTCTTTTCGGGGAGAGAATACGGTGCGCGACATTGTGCATTTGCCCCTTCGCCCCACTGAATCAACAGCTCACCGCTCAGCGGTAAACCACTCAGGTAGATTTGTCCGTCATCCCCCACCATGCTGGTGACGCCGCTGGCGGTTTCACGCACGATGGCGCCAAAAGGAACGGGCTGAGCACCGCGACGCACCGTTATCAATGCGCGCACGCCGATGCGGGTATCGAATGCAGCGCGCACCACTGCGCCTTCCGTCGGCACCACGCTGCTGACGTTGTTTTCCACGTCGGTGCTGTTGCTCATGGTGTTGGTGTCCAGCGCGATACGGTTGTAGCGATAAACCGTGGCATAAGGCATGACCGCGTAGCCGCGCCAGTCGGTTTTCACCCCGGTCTGGTTTTCGATGCGAACACCGTCAGCGCCAGGCGCTTTGATCAGCACGTTGGTGTCGCCCAGCGGCTGGCTGAAGGTGATGCCGTCGGCGTGCGCCAGAATGCCGCCCGAAGCCTGCCAGTTCAGCGAGTGCTGATCCCTGTCGTAGTTGTACGCGCCGCTTAACGTGCCGTAGGTCGCCTGCCAGTTGGCACTGACGCTGCCGGTGTAACCACGATCGTTGGCGTTGCCCTGCGTCACGCTGTAGCTCAGGTTGTTCCCCTCAAGCAATGTGCCGCTGATACCACTTTGCCAGCTGCTATCACCGTCGCTGTTGCGACTAGCCGAAACGGTGGCATAGGCACGATCGACCGCCGTGCGCCAGCGCTTGCTTCCACCGCTATTGAAGATGCTGAAAGGAACAGAGAGATTAAAGGAAGCGATACGATCGGTGCCTTCGATCCCCACTGATTGGTTCCAGGACATGGACAACGAATAACTGATCCCGCGCCAGCCCGCTGAATAGCCGAATTGATACCAGGTCGTGCTCTCATCGGAGCCCCAGTAGGTTTGCTCACTGCCAGACAGATACAGAGAACCGTAATCCCCCAGCGATTGTGAAATGTTGGCCTGGAAACGGCCTTTCTTATTTTGCGTCAGGTTGTGGTAGCTAATGACATCCGGCACGCCATCCCGGTCGCTGTCGTCATTCCCATACTGATAGCCACTCATGTTTTTCCACGTGGTGTCATCAAGGGTGAAGAAGCCTTTTGTCGAGTAGCGATAACCCAGTAGCTGGAAGTTGGTGCCGAAGGTATTCAGCGATTTCGCGTACAGGAAGCGCAGCGACTGCCCATCGTGCGAGGAATCATCCACGAGGACGCTGTGCGCATGGGTGATATCGAATGAGACGGCCCCCCAGTCGCCGAGGTTTTTACCCACCCCAACGGCGAAGGCCCGATAATTTTCAGCAAGCTGCGTACCGCCATACACGGTCACACCTGCGTTTAATCCGGTTATCAGCGTGCCTTGCGCGAAGAATGGCGTGTCCTGCTGATCGTTACCCGAGCGGAAATCACCCATCACCAAATCGTATTTCCAGCGCCCTTCACGTTGCAGTAATGGCACGGAGGAATAAGGCACAGTGTAGCGCTGCTGGCTGCCATCTTTTTCATCGACGGTCACTTCAAGGTCACCGCTTGAAGAGGTTGGGTTCAGGTCGCTGATAGCAAACGCGCCGCTCTGCACATAGCTTTGATAAACCACGTAGCCGTTCTGACGAATGGTCACTTTCGCTGGGGTGCGGGCAATACCACGCACTGTCGGCGCGAAGCCCTGCATACTGTCGGGGTACATGCTGTCGGACGAGTAAAGACGTGCGCCGCGAAATCCCACACTGTCGAACACATCGCTGCCGCTGTTGCTGTCACCCAGCACCAGTTCGCTTTTCCATGGAATGATTGAACGCTGCGCCCAGGTGGCAACATTTTGCCACTGATTCTGTTTCTGATTATTGTTGTTGGAATAGCTCCAGGTGCCGTTATTGCGTAAGCGCCACGGACCGTAGTTCAGCCCGCTCGTCAGGTTTAAAAAGTAGCTGTCATCATTGCTGCCGCGGTTACCGCTAAAACTGTAGTTAGCCAGCAGCGCCGGGATACCTTCATCCCACTCTTCCGGCGGAATGTAGCCGCGTGCGCTGTTGAACATCGCCACCTGCGGCAAGCTGATGCTGAGCTTCAGAGCCGCAAAATCAAAACTTGTCTCAGCCCCAGGAATGGTTTTTTCCAGCGCGACACATTCTCCCTTTTCGACTTTCGCCAGTTCAGGAAACGCCGCCGTGTTGACGCCCAGGCGTCGTAACAATTCCGGGGTGAGACAAGGTGCCAGCCCGCCAGCGGCAGGTTGGGTATTTTCGGCCGCAACAAAGCGTAAATCCTGTGAGCCCATAAATTCGTCGTTACGCGAAATATCGACACGGTAGACGCCAGCGGGCTGCTGATGGCCTTTTTCAAAGCGCGATAAATCCGCCACGCCCGCGGCATCATCAGACAGGAATGAAGGGTTAAAGTAACTTTCGGCGCAAACGCCAGACGTTAATCCTGCACCCGACATCGTCAGCACCAGCAGTTTCAACCGCGGCCAGCGTCGGGCAGTGGAGGCGACAGTAAGGGTGCTCATTACAAATTCACACGGCGGACAGGCGTGATGGCGCCATAATCATTCACACTCTGCCAACTCAGCACGCCCGGTGCCGCAGCAGGCAACGAAACGCTGGCGCTACTTTTCGGCGCGATCATGACGTTGTCGACTTTCTTCCCGCCCATTTGCAGATTCACCAGCGTGATGTAATACGGCGAGGGATTGCTGATACTCAGGGTGCCGCCGCTACGGGTAAACGCCAGTTTTTCCAGCGCCGGAGCGGGCTGAATCTCAAGATTTTGCGGGCGGACAAACAGCTTGATGCGCGAGAGGATCGCCAGTTGCAGCACGTTGTTACCGTCTGCGTTTTTCTTGTCCATCGAAGGAATTGCTTTCACGTTCAGGTAGAACAGCGTTTCCCGGTCAGCAGGCAGCGCAGGCCCGGCATAGATAATACGCAGCGTGTTTTCACTGTTCGGCTCGCTGACAAACAGCGGTGGCGTGATGACGAACGTTTTCTCTTTCTGCCCGGTAGCGTTCTCAATCCACGCATTGATCAGGTAGCGTTCCTGCTTATTGCTGTTGCTCAGCGCCAGAGAGGTTTGTTTGGCATTCTCGGGATAAATCACCCGAGTCGCGCCCAGCGCGATCCCACCCGCCGCTTTGGCAGGCATCACACAACTCCATAACAGCAGTGACAGCAACGTCGTCGCTTTAATAAGGCGGATCATAGCGAAATAACCTGTTTTTTATTTTCTGATGCAGTCTGGTCTTTACGGATACACCAACGTAAACCAGACATCGGTGAGTAAATTCCCTGGAACCAATGGCAAAGAAATAACGCGATAACGCGCGCTAAAGTGCAACGTCATTTCTTTGGTGGTTATCGGTAAATAATAATTTGGTGATGCGTTGGGAATAATCAGCTGTTGCTGAGGGTCAAACAGCGCTAACCCCAGCCCGCTTTCGCCAGGCATGCCGCTGGCCTGCGCTGAGGAAACAAACACCTGAGGATCTTCCGCCGGGCTAAGCCCCTGAAAGCTCACCCCCACCAGGCTTGCGACATCCGGCTGACACTCCACCAGATGCAGTGAAAAAGGCACCGTGACCGTGGAATAACTGCCGACTTCACCGAAGGTGTTGGTGCGGTACTGGCCCATGTCTACCCGCATTGACTGACTGTCGGGGGCAACGGCACAGGCGCTGTTGACCAGCTCGCCCCGCATCTTTACGCGACCGCCATCCACCACCACGGTGTGGGCAAATGCAGGGGCAGTTGTAGCAATGAATAAGGCCAGCAGCGGCAACTTCCATCTCATCGTTTTGTCCCGGAAGCTCTGAAAAGCGCCTCATCCTTAAGGCAATGCTCATCCTGAGCGCGAAGGCGATTTACTCGTATTTCATGACGAAGGTCGCGTCAGCGTTAGCCTGGCCCGGAGTGGTGGTGTCAGCTGTTGCTTTGTAACGTGCGCTGAACTGCAGGGTGTTGGTACCCTGAACCAGGTTCTGCGCAGCAGAGAACACGGTACCGTTCGGCGTCAGCGTTGCAGATGCGTTATCCATGATCTCAATACCCACGCCAGATGCGGTGTCAGTGTTGCTCCCGGAAGCAACAGACAGCAGAGAGGTATCGGTGGCATCAATCTGGCCGGTAAAGGCAACAGCAGCAGTAGCGGCAACCGTTGGATCACAGTCATTCAGCACGATGCTGAAAGGGATTTTGGCAGAAGTATCACCGGTCTTGGTGAAAGACGCAGTACGGTACTGGCCAAGTTCAACGGTCTGGTTAGAAGATTCTGTGCTGACAGCACAGGCAGCGTTCACCAGTTCACCTTTAAAATGCACGTTGCCGCCATTAACGGTTGTGGTGGCTGCATTTGCAGAACCTGCAACAAAACCAATAACCGCCACCAGAGCGAAGGCAATCTTACTTACTTTCATGAGTTTTCCTTGATTTATCTAATTATTCACGGCTGAAGAAACAATCCGAAAAATAACTCCCGTCGTTCCTTTAACACTGAACGGAAATAACCCCGTCGCAGTCGGCATACAATAGACAGATTAATGAATGGGCAATACGTATAAAGGCTGCGATCCGCATCAGTCTCGTCCTAATAATAATTAGGAAAGGGCTACTTATTTCCGTAAACATGGGAAAAAACCTGTCTCTCTTTGTGGTTTTTCTTGTCATCCTGCCCCGCGCACACGATAAAAACGTAAACGGTGACTGACATCACGCCCGGCTTCTGACAAAATATGAGCATCCCCTCTTTTGATAGTGACAGACGGAATCCTCTCTCTGATGGCAGCAAAGATTATTGACGGTAAAACGATTGCGCAGCAGGTACGCTCTGAGGTCGCGGAAAAAGTGAAGGCTCGAGTTGCAGCCGGAAAACGTGCCCCTGGCCTGGCAGTTGTGCTGGTCGGCAGCAACCCTGCTTCGCAAATTTATGTCGGCAGCAAACGCAAAGCCTGTGAAGAAGTGGGCTTTATCTCCCGCTCCTACGATTTGCCGGAAACCACCAGCGAAGCCGAGCTGCTGGAGCTGATTGATACCCTGAATGCCGACGGTGAGATTGACGGCATCCTGGTGCAGCTTCCTCTTCCCGCAGGCATCGATAACGTCAAAGTGCTGGAGCGTATCGCGCCGGACAAAGACGTCGATGGCTTCCACCCGTATAACGTGGGTCGTCTGTGCCAGCGTGCGCCGCGTCTGCGCCCTTGCACACCGCGCGGCATCGTGACGCTGCTTGAGCGTTACAATATCGACACTTACGGTCTGAATGCGGTGATCATCGGCGCCTCCAATATCGTGGGTCGCCCGATGAGCATGGAGCTGCTGTTAGCAGGCTGCACCACCACCGTCACGCACCGCTTTACCAGGAATCTGCGTCAGCACGTTGAGAACGCCGATCTGCTGGTCGTCGCGGTGGGCAAACCGGGCTTTATTCCTGGCGAGTGGATTAAAGAAGGCGCGATTGTGGTCGATGTCGGCATTAACCGCCTCGAAAGCGGCAAAGTGGTTGGCGATGTGATTTTTGACGACGCCGCAGCGCGTGCGTCTTATATTACGCCGGTACCGGGTGGCGTTGGCCCCATGACCGTGGCAACGCTTATCCAGAACACGCTTCAGGCGTGTGAAGAATATCATGATGTAGAGGAACACTGAGAATGGCCACTTTTTCCCTGGGCAAACATCCGCACGTAGAACTGTGCGACCTGCTGAAACTCGAAGGCTGGAGCGAGAGCGGCGCGCAGGCGAAGATCTTTATCGCCGAAGGCCAGGTCACCGTGGATGGCGTGGTGGAAACCCGCAAGCGCTGCAAGATTATCGCCGGTCAAACCGTCAGCTTTGACGGCCAGAGCATTACCGTTATCGCCTAATCCCTGACATTTTGCCGTCGCTGTTGCCCGGTGGCGGCTTCGCCTTACCGGGCCTACAACCCAACCTCAATCCAGGCTGACGGTCTGGTAGGCCCGGTAAGCGTAGCGCCACCGGGCAGTTCCCTCTTTTCCCTGCCCGTCATCACCCCGTTTTACGATCCACTTCAAAAAAATCAGTAAATCCTCTGACCGAATGTGAAATTTACGTTGCGCGTTACATTCACATCACCGACGATAAGTAGAACGTTCTACTAAAACGTTCTACTTACTACAGCAGCACATAAAAAGTGCATCTCAGGGTCTCAGGTCGGGGGATAACAGCATGAGTCTGTTCTCAGGGTTTGTTAAATCATTGTCAAAACTTTCTATGATTGGTCGCGCCTTAATGCTGCCAATTTCACTGCTGCCTGCTGCGGGTCTGCTGTTGGCCTTCGGCGATAAGTTTCATCTGCCGCTGATGATGAACGCGGGCGGGGTTATTTTCGATAACCTGCCAATGTTGTTCGCCATCGGTTCCGCAGTCGGGCTGGCATCCGAATCCGGTATCGCTGCGCTGTCGGCTGCGGTATCCGTGTTTGTCACCAACATCACCATCAGCACCGTGCTGAGCATTACGCCAGAAATGGCCTCTCAGGGCGGGAAATACGCCATGGTGGTCGGCATTCCAACCCTGCAAATGGGTGTCTTTGGCGGCTTGATTTGCGGCGTGCTGGCGGCGTGGTGTTACAACCGCTTCCATCAGATGCAGCTCCCGGAGTTTCTCGGTTTCTTCTCTGGCAAGCGCTTCGTGGCTATCGCTACAGCATTCCTCTCCTTCATTATGGGCCTGCTGCTGCCATACATCTGGTCGCACATTCAGTCCGGGATCGATGCGCTGTCGGTAGTCGTCAACGGTGACAATCAGGCGGCTTCGACCTTTATCTTCGGCCTGGTTGAACGCGCGCTGATCCCGCTCGGTCTGCACCACATCTGGTATCCGTCCTTCTGGTACTCTTTTGGCGATTACACGACTCAGGCAGGCCAGGTCATTCACGGCGACCAGACCATCTGGTTCAAAATGCTGGAAGAAGGCGTGAAATCCTTCAGCAGCGATTCCTACCAGAACGCCGGTAAATTCATGCAGGGCGAGTTCCCGCTGATGCTGTTCGCCCTGCCAGCCGCTTGTCTGGCGATGTACCACGAAGCGCACACCGCGAACAAGAAAATCGCGGCCGGTATTCTGTTCTCCGCTGCGCTGACCTGCTTCCTGACCGGGATCACCGAGCCGGTTGAATTCACCTTTATCTTCGTTGCGCCAATCCTGTACGTGTTCAACGCCATCATGGCGGGCCTGGCCTACATGACCATGTACCTGATGCACGCGCACATTGCGAAGTCGTTCTCTGCCGGGTTCATTGACTACCTGTCCTTCGGCATCCTGCCGTCCTTCAACGGCTACCAGACCAACTTCCTCAGCGCGGTGATCATCGGGATCCCGATGGGGCTGATTTATTACTTCACCTTCCGCTTTGTTATCCGTCGCTTCGATGTGAAAACGCCGGGCCGCACCAGCGCCACCGCCAATGCGAATGACAAAACGGACACCGAACTGGCCACGGAAATTATCAGCCTGCTGGGCGGAGCGCAGAACATCGATTCTGTCGGTTCCTGTATCACTCGTCTGCGTCTGGAAGTGGCGAAAAGCGACATCGTGGATAAAGACGGTCTGAATGCGGTCGGCGCTCGCGGCGTTGTCTTCGTCGGCGATACGGGTATTCAGGTGATTTTTGGCGCCCGCGCGCAATTTATCGCACAAACCATGTCGACGATGATTGGCAAATAAGCGGAAGATGATAGTCTGTCAGCGTCTCCTGCTTCGGCGGGAGAGGTTGTTTTATCTGGCTGATTGCGCGGATGTTTCAGGGAGCAGGTGTGAAAAAAGTCGGCATTATTGATGTGGCGAAACAGGCGGGCGTCTCGGTCTCGACGGTCTCGCTGGTGCTGCGCCAGAAAGGCAAGATTTCCGACGCCACCATTGAGAAAGTGCAGGCCGCGATTCACGAACTCGGTTACGTCCACAACGTGGCCGCCGCCAACCTGCGGGCAAACACCTCCAACCTGATTGGATTGATCCTGCGAGATTTCAGCGACAGCTTCTCCATCAAAGTGATGGCAAGCGTGGTTCAGGAACTGGAAAAACAAGGCTTTATGGTTTTCCTCGGCCAACCGCAGGATGACCGCGCAAGCCTGGAACGGTGCCTTTTATCGTTCAAGCAACAAGGCGTCGCCGGAGTTATCTATCTGGCCTCAGAAACCAATCGGGCCACCTTGCCTGCGCTGGTGAGCCAGTGCCCACTGCCGCTGGTCGTGGTGTCACAATCGCTGATGGAAGAAAACTGCAATCTGGTGATGAGGGATAACCGTCAGGCGGCCAGCCTGGCAACCCGTTATTTGATTGAACGCGGCCATCGCAGCATTGGCTATATTGGCGGCCAGACCGACTGCCTGATTCGCCAGCAACGATTACAGGGCTTTCGCAGCGCTCTGACGCAAAACGGCATGGTGTACAAAGAAGACTCGGCCCCGGCGTGCAGTGACGATACTCACGCCGCCAGCCTCGCCACACGACAACTGCTTGAGAAAAACAACACCATTACCGCCCTGCTCTGCCACTCGCCCAATGCCATGATTGGCTGCATCAACGGCATTCACCACGTCGGCCGCACCATCGGTAAAGATGTGTTCCTGACTCAACAGGTCGCGCTGATTGGTTTCGAAGACATGCTGCACGTGAACCTGACTTCGCCGTCATTTACTTATGTGTCGTCCGCCAGCGAGGAAACAGGTCGTCAGGCAGCAGGATTAATAATACGCAAGCTCAAAGAACCCGATTTGCAAACCCAGCGCATTACGCTTTCAGGCCAACTGATTGCGCGGGAGTCCGCTTAATTCAGATATTTAATGGCGATTTATCGCCCAAATGACTGCTATAGTTCGCTTTTTCACCCTAAGCGAAATTGACATGCCAACCATCATTACACACGCTGCGGTGCCAATCTGTCTCGGCATTGGTCTGGGAACCCGAGTTATTCCGCCACGCCTGCTTTTTGCGGGAGTTGTATTAGCCATGCTGCCCGATGCCGACGTGCTGGCCTTCAAATTCGGTGTGGCCTACGGCAATGCTTTCGGCCATCGCGGCTTTACGCACTCTTTGCTGTTTGCCTTTGTCGTTCCCATTTTGTGTGTACTCATTGGCCGACGATGGTTTAAAACCTCGCTGCTACGCTGCTGGGCATTTCTGACGGTTTCGCTGTTATCACACAGTCTTCTTGATTCGATAACCACCGGCGGGAAAGGTGTCGGCTGGTTGTGGCCGTGGTCAGATGAACGCTTCTTTGCGCCGTGGCAAGTTATCAAAGTCGCGCCGTTTGCCCTGTCGCGCTATACCACGCCGTACGGGCATCAGGTCATTTTGTCAGAGCTGATGTGGGTGTGGCTGCCGGGGATCGTGGTGATGGGGTTAATGTGGTGGAGAAGGCGCTAATCGACGAGCAACTCGTTTTGTCTTTTCACTTAGTAGAATTATTCCGTTCACTTTATGCCTTGCAGTCACCTCAACTATCTCTGCACGTGAACGGGACAAGGGAGACTCTCGCGTCTCCCTTGTCAATCCCTGCGACCCCATGGGGCTAATAACTTGCCTCTCGCCCAACCCGATTAGCCCATTGCTGAACGTGAAGCGACGATTTTCTTTTGCCGGTAAGCTAGATTGCGGAGAAATTACTTACGACGCCAGGTCGTCCCCTGCGCGCCATCTTCCAGCACGATGCCCATCTCATTCAGACGGTCACGCGCGGCATCTGCTGCTGCCCAGTCTTTTGACTGGCGTGCTTCCAGACGCTGTTTAATCAGAGCCTCGATTTCTGCCACTTCACCGTCGTCGGCCTGCGCACCGCCTTGCAGGAACACTTCTGGATCTTGTTCCAGAAGGCCCAGCACGCCAGACAGTTTACGCATGTGCGCCGCCATCCCGTTTGCTGCGGCCAGGTCTTCACCTTTCAGACGGTTCACTTCACGGGCCATATCAAACAGCACGGAGTACGCTTCCGGGGTGTTGAAATCGTCGTCCATGGCTTCACGGAAACGGGCTTCAAACGCTTCACCACCTGCGGCTTTAACAGAAGCATCCGTACCGCGCAGTGCGGTGTAAAGACGCTCCAGCGCTGAGCGTGCCTGTTTCAGGTTCTCTTCGCTGTAGTTGAGCTGGCTGCGGTAATGGCCGGACATCAGGAAGTAACGCACGGTTTCAGCATCGTAGTACTTCAGCACATCGCGCACGGTGAAGAAGTTACCCAGCGATTTCGACATTTTCTCGCGGTCAACCATCACCATGCCGGAGTGCATCCAGGTGTTCACATACTCGCCATCGTGCGCACAAGTGGACTGAGCGATTTCGTTTTCATGATGTGGGAACATCAGGTCCGAACCGCCACCGTGAATATCGAAATGGGAACCCAGCTGTTTGCAGTTCATCGCAGAACACTCAATGTGCCAGCCTGGACGCCCTTCGCCCCACGGAGAAGACCAGCTCGGCTCGCCTGCTTTGGACATCTTCCACAGCACGAAATCCATCGGGTTGCGTTTAACGTCAACCACGTCAACGCGTGCGCCAACCTGCAGCTGTTCCAGATCCTGGCGTGACAGCAAGCCATAGTTCGGATCGCTTGGCACCGAGAACATTACGTCGCCATTGTCTGCCACATAAGCGTGACCGCGAGCGATAAGCTTTTCGGTGATCTCAATGATCTCATGAATGTGGTGCGTAGCGCGCGGCTCATTGTCCGGACGCAGGATATTCAGGGCATCAAAATCTTTGTGCATTTCGGCAATCATGCGATCGACCAGCGCCACAAAGTCTTCGCCATTTTCATTAGCGCGTTTGATGATTTTGTCGTCGATATCGGTGATGTTACGCACGTACTTCAGCTGGTAGCCCAGGAAACGCAAATAGCGGGACACGACATCAAACGCGACAAAAGTACGGCCGTGGCCAATATGACAGAGATCGTAAACGGTAATACCACACACGTACATGCCGACTTCCCCGGCATGAATAGGTTTGAATTCCTCTTTTTGGCGCGTCAGTGTATTAAAGATTTTTAACATTGAAGATTCCATGTAAACGTGTGTGGTCGTAAACGGCGTATTCTACCTGTAATTCAATCCGGAAGCAGCACGCATTGCAAGGTGATCCAACCTTACGGTTATGCTATAACAAGCCCCTATACGTGACCCGTCAGCGGGTATTCGCACCACTCTATCGTAACAGGATGCAAAAATGGTTACTTTCCACACTAATCACGGCGATATCGTTATCAAAACCTTTGATGATAAAGCGCCTGAAACAGTTAAAAACTTCCTCGACTACTGCCGCGAAGGTTTTTACAACAACACCATTTTCCACCGCGTTATCAACGGCTTTATGATTCAGGGCGGCGGCTTTGAGCCAGGCATGCATCAGAAAGCCACCAAAGATCAGATCAAAAACGAAGCGAACAATGGCCTGAAAAACACCCGTGGTACGCTGGCGATGGCCCGTACTCAGGCGCCACACTCTGCCACCGCACAGTTCTTCATCAACGTGGTTGATAACGACTTCCTGAACTTCTCTGGCGAGAGCCTGCAGGGTTGGGGTTACTGCGTATTTGCTGAGGTCGTCGAAGGCATGGACGTGGTTGATAAAATTAAAGCTGTCGCAACAGGCCGCAGCGGCATGCACCAGGACGTGCCAAAAGAAGACGTTATCGTCACAAGCGTGACCGTCAGCGAGTAATCGTGGCGACACTCTTTATTGCAGATTTGCATCTGCACACAGAAGAACCGGCGATCACCGCCGGTTTTCTGCGTTTTTTACGCGGTGAAGCGCGCACAGCCGATGCGCTTTACATTCTGGGCGACCTGTTTGAAGCCTGGATTGGCGACGACGATCCCGAACCGCTGCACCGTGAAATCGCCAAAGAGATCAAAGCGCTGGTCGATTCCGGCGTGCCCTGCTCCTTCATCCATGGCAACCGTGATTTCCTGCTCGGTAAACGCTTCGCGCGTGAAAGCGGCATGACGCTGCTGCCGGAAGAGCAAGTGTTAGATCTTTACGGGCGCAAAGTGTTGATCATGCATGGCGATACGCTGTGCACAGACGACACCGGCTATCTGGCCTTTCGCACCAAAGTGCATCAGCCCTGGCTTCAGGCCCTGTTTCTTGCTCTGCCGTTATTTATCCGCCGTAAAATCGCCGCCAAAATGCGTAATGGCAGTAAAGCTGCCAACAGCCATAAATCGATGGCCATCATGGACGTGAACCCGCAAGCCGTGGTGCGCATGATGGAAAAACATCAGATGCAGTGGCTCATTCATGGGCATACCCATCGCCCGGCGGTTCACCCGCTTACAGCGAATGGCCGACCTGCAAAGCGAGTGGTGTTAGGTGCGTGGCATGAAGAAGGGTCGATGGTCAAAGTGACCACCGACAGCGTCGAGCTGATCGCGTTTCCGTTCTAATCAGCCGCGATCGTCTTTCGGGCCGAGGAAATAAAAGCCAAACGGCAGTGAACCGATGATGGTGAACATGATGCTGTAAATGGCCGCCCACGCGCCCTGAATAAAGAACATGCCCACATTCCAGTTTTCCATCGGCAGATTGTACTGATCCTCTACGCCCTGAAACGTCACCTTAGTCACCACTGTCACGGCAATCAGAAAGACAATCGCGACAGCGGTCAGAAATTTTTTCCCTTCCGGGGTGCGAAGAATGTGTTTCAGCATACGCTCTCCTCGTGGTTATGCTGCGCTGCGGTGCTTCCGCAGTCATTTAGTCGGCAAGGTAACAACTCCAGTGGCAACTTTACCGTATTTCTGGTCTCGTTGCGGTAAATTTACAGCGGCTAGCACATCAGAAATGTGTGCATCCCGCTTAGCCACTTTTCTGCTGGTTGCTGGCGGCCGCAACGGTCTTGCGAATGGTCTTTGTCAGAACTAAAATCAAAGCTTGTAAAATGAGGCTCAGAGCATGGCAAAACAGAAAGAGCAAGATCCGATCACGAAAACTCAAATTCTCCGAACCGTTGCCAGTTCAACTGCGATCGAAACGGGTAATTCTGTACAGAAAATAGAGCAACAGCTTAAACGTTCTCAGGCGAAGGTTAAGGCTATTGGTCTTGCACGCTAATCCGGCAATATATCATTCACGAGTTGCATCATAGGCTTGTAGTTCCCTGATACGCCCGCCTGAATCGCTTTGAAGTAATACTCTTTGTGTTTATCCCACAAGCTATAATCCAGCAGGCTCCACCCCGCCTGAACCGACAGGCTGTCACAAAGTAGCCGTGATAAGCGTCCATTGCCTTCCCTGAAAGGGTGGATCAAAATAAATTCCACATGGCTTTCAGCCAGATAGCGTACGAATTCTGAGCGTGATAAAGATTTCAATGTGCCAGTCCGTGACAAATACTGCCGATCATACCCGGTAATCAGCTGAGGAATTCTGTCTGCCGCTGCAAAGTGAAAGCCGTCCTTAGTCAGATTGGCATGACGCAATCTCCCTGCCCAGTCATACACATTTCCCAGCCATTGGCGATGCCAGTCGCGGATCTGCTCAAAAGCCAGCGGCACAGATAGCGGGTCAGTAAGAAAAAGTTGTTCGTACAGCATCATTAGTAGGCCTGACTCAAGTGACTCCATTTCCTGCTCATCGATGATCCCCAGCTTATTGGCAAGCACAAGACCGCCAGAGCCTGACTGATAGCGCTCCTCCGCTGAATAAAGGTCATATTTTGACAAGCCCTACCTCCGTACTCTGCTCTCGCTGATCGCTGATGACCCGGCCCATCCGGGGCCCGGTAAACATACTACAGCGGAGATACATGGTGCCCCGTCCGCATTCGGCCATTTTACGCAACGGTAGTCATAATAAAGTCCCATATACCCAGATTGCTGACAAAGAAGGAAAAAGCGTGGTTTTTCCTTCTTTGTGGTGAGCAGCCGAAAATCAATAAATTGATTTTCCTTGTTTTTTTATTCGGTACCCTATGACAAATCTCATTCGTTAGAGGTTTGTCATCAGTCCCATATACCCTTTATATTTTCTCAGCACATCCACGTAATCCTGACCGCGCAACCGTTTTCCTTGCCGATTTTCCATGCTATTCTCTGTGGCCTTCAAAGCAGTGTGTTCCACACCCACAGGAGTTTTAAGACGCATGTCTTCCCGCAACAATCCGGCGCGTGTCGCCATCGTGATGGGGTCCAAAAGCGACTGGGCTACCCTACAGTTCGCCGCTGAAATCCTCGATACCCTGAACGTACCGCACCATGTGGAAGTGGTTTCCGCACACCGCACACCCGACAAACTGTTCAGCTTCGCCGAAAGCGCAGAAGAGAATGGCTATCAGGTGATCATCGCCGGAGCTGGTGGTGCTGCACATTTGCCGGGCATGATTGCCGCGAAAACATTAGTCCCAGTTCTGGGTGTGCCTGTGCAGAGCGCAGCGCTGAGCGGTGTCGACAGCCTTTACTCCATCGTCCAGATGCCACGCGGCATTCCGGTTGGCACGCTGGCGATTGGCAAAGCAGGTGCCGCTAATGCCGCCCTGCTGGCGGCGCAAATCCTCGCCACTCACGACAGTGAATTACACCAGCGCCTGGCGGACTGGCGGAAAGCGCAAACTGATGAAGTGCTGGACAATCCAGACCCACGGGGTGCGCAATGAAACAAGTTTGCGTCCTTGGCAACGGTCAATTAGGCCGAATGTTGCGCCAGGCTGGCGAACCGCTGGGTATTAGCGTTTGGCCTGTCGGGCTGGAAGCTGATCCCGAAGCCGTGCCCTTTCAGCAAAGCGTGATCACCGCAGAAATTGAGCGCTGGCCAGAAACGGCACTGACTCGCGAGCTGGCGCTGCATAAAGCGTTTGTGAACCGCGACGTGTTCCCGATCATCGCTGACCGTCTGACGCAAAAGCAGTTGTTCGACAAGCTGGGGCTCGCTACCGCGCCGTGGCAGTTGCTGGCCGATAACGCAGAATGGCCTGGCGTGTTTGAGCGTCTGGGCGAACTGGCGATTGTGAAGCGTCGCACAGGCGGATATGACGGCCGCGGGCAGTGGCGTTTACACGCCGATGAAACCGATCAGCTTCCTGCCGATTGCTATGGCGAATGCATTGTTGAGCAAGGGATCAACTTTAGCGGTGAAGTTTCGCTGGTAGGCGCACGCGCCCACGATGGCAGCACGGTGTTCTACCCTCTGACCCATAACCTGCATCAGGACGGCATTCTGCGTGTCAGCGTAGCGTTCCCGCAGGCCAATGCTCAGCAGCAATCACAGGCTGAAAGCATGCTCACGGCCATTATGAATGAGCTGAACTATGTGGGCGTGATGGCGATGGAATGTTTTATTACACCATCAGGATTGTTGATTAACGAACTGGCCCCGCGTGTGCACAACAGCGGACACTGGACGCAAAACGGCGCATCCATTAGCCAGTTCGAGTTGCACTTGCGCGGTGTGACAGACTTACCGCTGCCGCCGCCAGTGGTCAACAGCCCGTCAGTGATGGTCAATCTGATTGGCACTGACCTGAACTACAACTGGCTGAAGCTGCCGCTGGTGCATCTGCACTGGTATGACAAAGAAGTGCGCCCGGGTCGCAAAGTCGGTCACTTAAACCTGAACGACAGTGACACCGGCCGTTTGAGCGCCACGCTTGAAGCGCTTATTCCCCTGCTTCCGCCGGAGTACGCCAGCGGGATCGCATGGGCACAAGCAAAACTGAAATAAGCGCACCGGAACCTGCATTTCAGGGATGAATGCAGGTTCCCGCGGTTCCCGCCAGCGTTTCATCCAGACGCGATAACGCGCCAATCCACGCAGGTTTTCCTTTCCGACGAACGAAGCCGCTCACCGCAGCCACTTTGGGCCCCATTGATCCATCGTTTTTGGCGAAAGACGCTAACGCATCCGGCGTGGCTTCTCGAATAGCTCTCTGCGTTGGCGTACCCCAGTTTTCATACACCGCATCCGCATCGGTCAGGATGACAAGACCATCAGCATCAATCTGCTCCGCCAGTAATGCCGCCGCCAGGTCTTTATCGATGACCGCCTCCACTCCTTCGCCTTGCGTTGTCACAGGTACTCCGCCGCCACCGCAGCAAATCACGACCTGCCCGGCATTCAGCAACTGGCTAATCGCTTCGCTCTCTTCAATTTTCAGCGGATGCGGCGAAGCCACCACGCGGCGTAAATATTGCCCGTCACGCTTCATCTGCCAGCCGTATTCTTTCTCAAGCGCCGCCTGCTGTTCCGGGGCATAGACCGGGCCGATAAATTTCTCTGGTTCAAGAAACGCCGGGTCGTCTTTTGAAACCCGAACGCGAGTCATCACGCTGACCACTTGCGGCATCCCGGGCTGCTGGCGCAAACAGGTCACCAGCATCGACCCAATCATGCCCTGGCTTTCCGCCACCAGCACATCCAGCGGCCACGGCGCAACATCGCGATAAGCCAGATTTTGCAAAGCCAGCAATCCCACCTGGGGGCCGTTACCGTGAACAATCGCTAAGCGGTAGTGTTGCGCCAGACGAGCCAGCGCGGGCGCGGCACTGGCAATATTGCGATATTGATTTTCGACCGTCAGCGCTTCATTGCGCTGCAATAACGCGTTGCCGCCAAGGGCAACCACCAGCGTTTTCATGTTTTATCCTTTCGTGATGAGTTGACGGGCCAGCCAGAATCCCAGCAGAGTGTCCGCGCCGGAGGTATGCCCGACGCCAAGTAATTTTTCGACGGCCTGCGTAATCCGCAGGCCTCGTTGCAGAGAAGTGGCAAAATGCAGCAAAGGTGAGCCAAACAGGCCCTGACTCGCGTAGCGCAAATAGCTGGCGCTAACCCGCGTGGTGACGACAAACAGATTTCCTGATGCGGCAAAAAAGTTTTCGCACTGCTTTGAGCTGAGCGCGCCGTCCATTTGTGCAGCCAGCAGCATGCCTACCAGCATGTCGTCCGAACTGGGTGTGAGCCCCGGCCCCTTGCCTAGCCACGGTCGCCAGTCCACGATCTCGCCCTGTAACGCTGCGCTGAAGCAATGGCAGAACTGTTTTAGCTCGGATGAGAACGGTGTAGCGATTGCCTGTGAAAGCAATCCACACAGGCCAGTTTCCTCGGGCAAATCCAGCATTGACGCGGGAAGCGAGAGGCAAGCCGAATGCGCTCGTAAAGTTAACGCACAGCGTCTTTGCGGCGGTCGCAGCGTCAGGTGCCCGATGCGGAGAGCTTCCTCATCGGCATCCACCCTCCTTCCGGCCTGGAGCGCCCTGCTGACACGGGTAAAATCCCGATGTCGAAGCAGCCAGCCTCCTGGCGTGAGACCCCGGCCTTGATCGTGCAGCGTGAGCTGTTCGCCTTTGTCCGTATACAGATTGACAGCCCGACGCCAGACACCGCCCACATGCCAGCGCTGAAGATGGGCAGGCGCATGCTGGCTGCCGATCAGAGGCAGGATCTCACCGTTCATCAGACGCCCATTGACTCAGCCAGCGCCCGAAGCGCCAGTTCAAAACAAGCCAATGGAGCACGAACAGTACCCGCGCCGATTTGCCCGATCCCGGCATCTTTGTGCGCAATCCCGGTATTGATCAGCGGCGTGATCCCGGTTTCCACCACCCGGCGAATATCCAGCCCCAGACAAGCGCCCTGGAAATCCCACCCCGGGATCTGCAACTGCATATTGCGTTCGAGGAAAATCTCCGCCATCTCTTCTGAAACGGTTTTCGCCGCCTCAACGCCACCCGCGCCAACAAAGCGCGTGACGCCTGGTGCGGCGATCATGGCTGCGCCACCGATGCCGAAGGTTTCCGTAATCGCGCTATCGCCCATGTCCGGGTTGGCCTGTTCCTGGCTGTAACCTGTGAAGAAGAGTCCTTGTGGCGTATTAACCGGCGCGGTGAACCAGCGGTCGCCCAGGCCACTGACGCGAATGCCGAAGTTATCGCCGTTGCGGGTCATGGCGGTGACGATACTGCCCGCACGAATCTGGGCTCCGGCATCCATTGCCGCTTTGCAGTAGGCCATCGCCAGATTGAGGAAGAACTGATCGGTGGTGGCGAGGAACTCCATCACCTGCGCAATTTTTGCTTTATCGTGATCCAGACGGGCAATCGGCGCGGCCAGCGTGCGCATTAGCAGTGCTGAAGTCGCAATGTTGCGCTGATGGAACTCATCGCCCATGGTGATGCCCTGAGCCATCATCGCCGTTAAATCCAGCCCTTGCGGTAATGTGCTTAGCGCCTGATGCAGCACTGGCATCAACACATCGCGCATCCAGCGCAGGCGGGCCAGCACTTCGTCACCGTACGCGCCAAAGCGCATCACTTTGCCAATCCCTTCGTTCAGGTTGCAGTAGGCCCGATTGCCGTCGGTGTGGTTTTCGACCACCAGCATCGCCATGCTGGCCGACGTAATCCCGCCCATCGGCCCCACGGCATTCACGTGATGGCAAGGAATGAAACGCACGCCGCCGCTTTCCAGTAAGTCCAGCGCTTGTGCTTCGTTCTGCGCCCAGCCTTCAAACAGGCAGGCGCCAATGCAGGCCCCTTTCATCGGGCCCGTCATTTCCTGCCAGCGCATTGGCGGCCCGGCATGCAGCAGGGTTTTTGCCTCATTAAGTTCAGCAATAACGCGGCCTGCGGGCTGCACGTCCAGCCAGTGTGGACGCGCATTACGGATTTTTTCGATCACTGCTTCGTTGGCTTGCGCCACGGATGTGTACATAACAACCTCTTATTGCAAACGTTCGAGTAAACGAGCCAGTTCGGTATTTCCGCCTGCTACCGGAGCCCACTGGAAGTGAACAACCGGCGTTTCGGCGGCCTGGAGATCCAACGCAAAACTGCGCAGGCCAGCGTTAATCACCGCCACGCCTTCAAGCAGAGCGGCTTTGGTTTGAGGAGACTTTGTAGCAGGCGCACGCACCAGCTCAGCCGCCAGTAGCGTCGCTTCCGGAAGGGTGTCGACCACCAGAATGCCCGCGTCTTCCAGCGTGGCGATTTGTTGCGAGCGACACTGCGGATCCTGTTCTGTGCCAGTAACGGTGGCGATGATGTGCAGCGGTGAATCCTGCGTGCGTCCTGATCTTGCCTGATCGCAGGCGGTCACCAGCGAGCTCGCTGGATCTGCGGTGGCCCCATAGCCAATCACCACATCGAGCAGCAGAATGCCGACTTCCGGCTGGTGAGCCAGTTCGGCAATGAGTTGATTACGCAAGGAAGGGTCGATCATCGGATGCGGACGGCCCACGGTGTAGAAATCATCACCAAGATCGACAACCTGATGGCCTTTGCCCTCCAGCATCATGCCGTGCGGGTGGTGGCTATCAGTGTCAATTTGCAGACTTTGCGCCAGCCAACCTGCGGCCTCGGCAGCAAGCGTTCCGCCGGTGTAAAGCCCGCGAATGGTGCGTTGGTGACAGCTCGGTAATGTTGCACGCAGCGACATCACACGAGAAAGCCGACACGCCAGTCTTGCTGCATCATCAAGACTTTGCGCGAACCAGACGTTGCCCTCACAAGGTGCTGGCGGATACCAGCCAAGGAACAACGCGATGACAGGTTTCCCGGTCTTTTTCATCGCATCAATAATACGTGTACGCACTTCTGCGGCTGGCGGTTTAGAGACAAAAGCCAGCACCTGGCTTTGACTGTCTGCGCTAAGCATCTCCAGCGCCGTCAAAGCACTGATCCCGCCCACTTCCGCACTCAGGTCACGCCCACCAAGACCTAGCGCATGGGTGATCCCTTCTCCGCCCAGCGCGATTTGCGAAACCAGTTCCTGAATGCCCGTGCCTGATGCGCCAATGACGCCGATATTGCCTTGTGGCATCACGTTAGCAAAAGCAAGCGGTGTGCCGGCGATCATCGCGGTCCCGCAATCCGGGCCCATCACCAGCAGACCTTTGCTTCGCGCTTGCTGCTTTAAGGCGATTTCATCTTCGAGCGTGACGTTATCGGAAAAAATCATCACGTTCTGGCCATCGTCCAGCGCCTGACGAGCCAGCCCTGCCGCGTATTCGCCCGCAATGGAAATCAGCGTCACGTTGGCGGGCGGTAAGGCGCGAGTGGCGCTCTGCCAACGGCGAACCACCGTCAGAGACTGACTGTTGCTGTTGCCCTGCGCGAGCCCCTTTAAGGCATCGTCCAGTTGGTCGAGAATGGTTTTGGCAATCGAGTCATCTTCGCTTTCTGTGCGTATCGCCACGCAGATATCGTTCGGCGTTGCCGCAGTAAAATCGTCATGCCAGAACCCTGTTGTTTCCAGCAACGTTTTATTGGCTGGCGTGCCCATCATCACCGACACATCATCAACATTTTCATTTTCGCTCAGCTTGCGAGAGATAATCATTAAGCTGACGGAATCCTGAAAACAGCCTTTTTTAATAAAAGCATGGATCATTACGGCTCTCCGGTAAGTGTATTTACAGCTCAGGTAAATATGTGCACAGGCTAGCCGCCAAAATAGGTTATTAGCGTGATAAAAATCACACTCACCGGATTGAAAGAATTATTGAAAAAATAGCCTGCGCATTAGCGAAATAATTTACCAGGCTCTTTTATTTAATAATCACCGATAAAGCCAGTGGGATTATCAAACAAATTCTAACTAACTATATTTAGTCGTTCAGATCACAATTTTAAATCTATTCCCCGGTATTTTGGTGCGCAGTTAAAGGCTCTACATGCCCTAAAAAGGAAGACAGATGAAAATCAGTCGGGAAAAACTCCATCAACTTATTGCCCGTAAACTGCACAAGGCCGGACTCAACGACTCGCACGCCGCGACCGTTGCCGAAGTCCTGACCTACGCCGATGCCCGGGGTATTCACTCGCACGGCGCGGTTCGCGTGGAATATTACGCCGAAAGGATCTCCAAAGGCGGCACCAACTGCACTCCACACTTCAACTTTGAGCAAACAGGGCCGTGCAGCGCCATTCTTCATGCAGACAATGCAGCAGGACAAGTGGCGGCAAAAGAAGGCATGGTGCAAGCCATCGCGCTGGCGCGCGAAAACGGCGTGGCGGTCGTGGGCATCAGGCAAATGGGGCACAGTGGCGCCATTTCTTGTTTTGCCCAAATGGCGGCAAAAGCTGGGTTTATCGGCCTTTCCCTTTGTCAGTCAGATCCGATGGTCGTCCCCTTCGGCGGCGCAGAGATCTATTACGGCACCAACCCGCTGGCCTTTGCAGCACCTGGTGAAGGCGACGATATCATCACCTTCGATATGGCCACCACGGTGCAGGCATGGGGAAAAATACTGGACGCAAGAGCGCGCGGTGAAAGCATTCCGGATAGCTGGGCCGTTGATAAAAACGGTGCGGCAACCACCGACCCTTATGCGGTTCACGCGCTGCTGCCCGCCGCAGGCCCGAAAGGTTATGGTCTGATGATGATGATCGACATTTTGTCGGGCATTTTATTAAACCTGCCTTTCGGTCGTCAGGTCAGCTCGATGTACGATAATTTAAGCAAAGGCCGCGATTTAGGTCAGTTGCATATTGTGATTAATCCTGCCTTTTTCGGCAATGGCATGCTTTTCCGCCAGCATATTAGCCAGACCATGCAAGAGCTCAATGCGATTGCGCCAGCACCAGGGTTCCAGCAGGTTTATTATCCGGGGCAGAATCTGGATATTAACGAACGCCTCTCAGAAAAAGAAGGCATCGAGATTGTCGATGATATTTACGACTACCTTGTGTCGGATGTTTTATACACCCGCTCCTATGAAACACATTCGCCATTTGCACAGGCCAAATAATATCAGAGGGCATTATGCAGACTTATTTTCGCCAGGCGGTAGAAGAGACGCTGCCGTGGCTTTCTTCCTTCGGCGCAGATGAATCAGGGGGCCTGACTCGTCTGCTTTATTCTCCTGAGTGGTTGCAGGCACAGCAGGCATTCAGGCAACGTATGAGCGACAGCGGGTTTAACGCGCGCTTTGATGAAGTCGGCAACCTGTTTGCGTCGCTGGAGGGCACTCGCTACAAGGATGAAATTATCCTCAGCGGCTCGCACATCGACAGCGTCGTCAACGGCGGCAATCTGGACGGGCAATTCGGCGCTTTAGCCGCCTGGCTGGCGCTTCGCTGGCTGAGAGACACTTACGGCCCACCGCTTCGTACTGTGGAAGTGGTCGCTCTTGCCGAAGAAGAAGGCAGCCGTTTCCCGTATGTGTTCTGGGGCAGCAAGAATATCTTCGGCCTGGCCAACCCGGCCGATGTGCGCGACATCTGCGATGTTGACGGCGTGGGCTTTGTCGACGCGATGAAAGCCTGTGGGTTTAGCCTGCCGAGTGCCCCGCTTCCGGCGAAGAAAAACATCAAAGCTTTTGTTGAGCTGCATATCGAGCAAGGCCGCGTGCTTGAGGTGAATCACCAGTCCATTGGCGTGGTGAATGCCATCGTCGGCCAGCGCCGTTATACCGTCACACTCAGCGGCGAATCCAACCACGCGGGTTCCACGCCAATGAGCTACCGTCGCGACACCGTCCATGCGTTTAGCCGAATTTGCACCGAGGCCATCGACAAAGCCAACGCCCACGGCGATCCGCTGGTGCTTACCTTCGGCAAAGTCAATCCTCAGCCCAATACCGTCAACGTGGTGCCCGGCAAAACGGTGTTCACTGTCGACTGCCGCCATACCGACGCCGAAGCGCTTCGCGCCTTTACCGTCGAGCTGGAAGCCGATATGCGCCGCATTTGCCAGCAGATGACTATCGACATTGATATCGATTTGTGGATGGACGAAGCGCCCGTGCCGATGGACAAGCAGCTGGTCGCTCAACTGGCTGCGCTGTGTGAAAAAGAAAAGATGAACTACCGGGTGATGCATAGCGGCGCGGGCCACGATGCACAAATTTTTGCCCCGCGGGTACCGACCTGCATGATTTTCATGCCAAGCATAGGCGGTATCAGCCACAACCCGGCGGAAGCCACCCACATTGACGATCTGGCCGAAGGGGTCAGAACGCTGGCACTGATGCTGCACCAGCTGGCCTGGTGCGAATAAGGAGAAGTAAATGGGATATCTGAATAACGTGACCGGCTACCGTGAAGATTTGCTGGCAACCCGCTCTGTTGTTCGTCATGGCAACTATGCGCTGTTAACGCCTGACGGTCTGGTGAAGAATATTATTCCCGGTTTCGATAACTGCGATGCGACTATCTTGTCCACACCGAAACTCGGGGCAACCTTTGTCGATTATCTGGTCACCCTTCACAAGGACGGCGGTAATCTGCAGGGCTTTGGTGGCGAAGGCATTGAAACCTTTCTGTATGTGATCAGCGGGAAAATCCACGCGACAGCAGGGAATGATCGCCTGAACCTGGACGCTGGCGGCTACCTTTACTGCCCTCCGGGCGAGCTGATGACCTTCAGCAATGCCAGCCATGCCGACAGCCAACTGTTTCTTTACAAGCGCCGCTACACGCCAGTCGCAGGCCATTTACCTTACCGTGTCACCGGCAACGTTAGCCAGCTTGAGCCTATCCATTACGAAGGCATGGACGACGTCATTCTGTTCGACTTCCTGCCTAAAGAGCTCGGGTTTGATATGAACATGCACATCCTGTCGTTCGAACCAGGGGCCAGCCACGGTTATATCGAGACACATGTTCAGGAACACGGCGCTTATATTCTCTCGGGGAAAGGGGTTTATAACCTGGATAACGAGTGGGTTCCTGTAAAACAGGGCGACTACATCTTTATGGGCGCTTATTCATTGCAGGCAGGCTATGGCGTAGGACGTGAAACATTCAGCTATATCTATTCGAAGGACTGCAACCGCGACATTGAGATCTAATTTATACCCTAATAATTCGAGTTGCAGGTAGGCGGCAAGGGAGCTCATCCCCAGGAGCTTACTTAAGTAAGTGACTGGGGTGAGAGAGTGCAGCCAACACCCCTGCAGCTTGAAGTATGACGGGTATGGCGTAAGCCTTCTACCGATTGTGTTTAGCTATGTTGTTTTTTGCCACGGTGTAAACCGTGGCTTTTTTTTATCAGGCTATCTGCTGGCCAAGACGCAAAACCGCAGCAATATTCCGCGCACAGTGGTAGAGGTTTTCTTCACCGTTCGCCAGCACATCGGGCAACGGCGCAAGGCGCGGCAAAATGCTGAACACCGCATCAATACCGTACTGATGCACGATTTCTACGCCCTCCCCCAGCACGCCCGCGATACCAATTACCGGCACGCCATGTTTTTGCGCCGTTTGCGCCACGCCCATTGGTGCTTTTCCGCCGACCGTCTGTGAATCAATTCGGCCTTCACCGGTGATGACCAGCGACGCGCCTTGTACGGCGGCATCCAGCCCCACAGCATCAATGACGATATCAATCCCGGGACGAAGAGTAGCATTGAGGAAAACCTGCGCTGCTACGCCCATCCCGCCTGCCGCACCGCCGCCCGGCAATGTATCTACCGCCTTGCCCGTCAGATTCTGAATCAACGAGGCATACTTTTTCAGCCCGTTTTCCAGCATTTGCACCATTTCTGGCGTGGCTCCTTTTTGTGGGCCAAATACCGCAGCAGCGCCGCGCGGCCCGATTAACGGGTTATCCACGTCGCATGCCACTTCGATGGTGCATTCCGCCAGACGCGGATCGAGCCCGCTGATATCCAGTTTCACCATGCGCTGCAACTCGCCGCCGCCAAACCCAAGGTTCAGGCCGTTAATGTCGTAAAATCGTGCGCCGAGTGCCTGCGCCATGCCCACTCCGCCATCTACCGTGGCGCTGCCGCCAATGCCTAAAATAATGTGTCGCAACCCGGCGTCCAAAGCATGACGAATCAGCTCGCCGGTGCCGTAACTGGTCGCCAGCAATGGGTTACGTTTTTCCGGTGATACCAGCATCAAGCCGCTGGCCGCCGCCATTTCGATATAGGCCGTACGTCCATCGCCGCTTTGTCCGTAGAACGCTTGTATTTCCTGCCCAAGCGGGTCTGTCACCGTTTTGTAAACCAGTTTTCCGCCCGTGGCACTGACCATCGCTTCCACCGTGCCTTCGCCGCCATCCGCGATCGGCAGGCAGAGATACTCCGCCATCGGGAAAAACGTCATAAATCCTTTTTTGATGGCCTGTGCACACCGCTCGGCACTCAGGCTTTCTTTAAACGAATCAGGCGCAATTACAATTTTCATGCTTCATCCTTTCACTGACGAGGGGAGTCAATCCGTTGCCACGGAATACCATTTTCCAGAACCAGAGCCAGCAAAACACCGACCAGCAACCCGTTGCTTAATAAGGGGCGCAACGCCAGCGGCAGGCTTTGCAGATAGACACCTGGCAGATTCATTAAAAACAAACCGAAGAACAGCGGCAGCGCCAGACGGTAGATATTGCGGGAGGTGAACGTCACCTGGCGGCTGAAATTCAGGCTGGAATAGAGCAAGGGCAGATAAGAAACCAGCATCACGGCGCTGCTCACAGTGAGCGGCAACGTGGTGAAAAAATGCGTTAACGGCGTAGCCAAACCGACAATCAGACAGCAGAAACCGCCCAGCACAAAAGGCGAACGTGAACTGTCCCCGGTTTGGGTCAACAAGCCAATGGAAGAGACAAACGGGGAAAACGGCACAACGGCCATCGGGAGAGTCACCAGCGTCACCACGCCGGAGACAAGGAAACTGCGGCGATATCGCGCATTGCCGTTTGTCTGCTCAGGATAAAACGTGTCCGTGCCGCGAATGGCACCGTAAGTGTTGGTGATGTTCACCAGCCCGGCCAGCACGGCAGTGAGAATGATACCCGGCATCAGTTGCCCACCGCTTCCTAACGGGAACCATTGCCAGTGCGCCTCCGCCACGCCTTGTGCGGCAACGGCCGGAAACAAGAGATACCAGAGCAGCCAGCCTACCAGCGTTCCGGTCAGCAAGGCATACCGCGACCATCGAAGGGGCAGGAAAATAATCATGCCGAGCATCAGGCACACTATCGCCAACGACAACATCCCAGGCCCCATTTGAATGCTCACGGGGGCAATAGCGGCGCCAAACGGCAGGCCGAGCATGCCTTTGAAGAAAATCGTGGTCAACTGTGCGCCGAGCATCAGCATAAAGAAGGTCATCACCACCGGGCTGAACAGCCGGGCTAAGCGATAGCCTATGCCGCTGATGCCAATCACCATGCTCAACAGCGAAGCAAGCAAAATGCCCACCGCAAGGCTTGAGGCAATGCTGTTAATCGGCGTGCCTCGCGCGGCTTCCCCGGCGGCGATGGTCAGAATTGTACTCCACCACAGCCCCGTTGGCCCTTCCATGATAGCCCGTCGATGGCCGAAAAATGCCTGAGCCAGACAGGCAAAGCCGGTTGCGATAAACGCATATTGAGTCAGGGTCAGAAGCGACGAGGCAGGAAGATGAAAGACCGACAACAGCGTGGGCGGAACCACCACGGTGTTGCAGAAAATGAAGAAGAACCACTGAAATCCGCCAGGCAACTGGCGACGATCAAACTTGAATACGGCCATAGCACCACTCTGTAAAAGAGTGCCCGCGCAGGGCGGGCACACACGACGACTTACTGCTGATGTTTCAGGATAAATTTACCCTGCGGCGCTTTCGGGAAGCCCTGCTCGATGTCATAAATCACTTCCCCACGCAGAATGGTGCGGGCAATGCGCGCGCCAATAGTGCGCCCAACGTAAGGGCTGACTTTGTGACGATATTCCAGATCTTCATTTTTCAGCACGTAGCTGCTTTCCGGCTGAATAAACACCAGATCGGCGTCCTTGCCCGGGGCGATACGGCCTTTGTTCTTCAGACCAAAAATATCGGCGGCGTTGGTCGCCATCAGACGAGCAAACATCGGCAGCGACATCCCGCGCTTCTGTACGGCTTCATCAAACATCACATCCATGCAGCTTTGCAGGCCAGCAATTCCGCCCCACGCCTGCATGATATTGCCGGCTTTCATTTCTGGCGGGCATGGCGAGTGGTCAGAGACCAGGCAGTCAATTTCGCCGTTCAGCAGTTTGTCCCACATGCCTTTCTGATTCTCTGCATCGCGAATTGGCGGTGAGCATTTCGCCAGGGTGCCGATTTTTTCAAACTGATCGGTATCCAGCACGAAGTAATGCGGGCAGGATTCGCAGGTCACGGCCTGACCTTCCTGACGCGCACGGGTCACTTCCGCCACACCTTCCGGGCTGCTGACGTGACAAATATGAATGCGACAACCTGCCACTTTCGCCAGATACAGCACGCGGCGAATGGCTTCCACTTCCGTGAACACTGGACGAGAGGCCACATAGTCGTGCGCGGTGACACGGCCTTCGTTTTTGGCTTCTTCACCCAGCGCATCACAAATCAGGGCGTTTTCGCAGTGCACCAGCACGGTCTGGTTCATTTTCGCCAGCGCTTGCACGCCCTTATAAAACTCCCAGTCATTCACATCGCGGAAGTCGTTATCCACTGAGCGATCGCCGCAGGTGGCGACGAAGCATTTGAAACCGACCACGCCGACTTCATCCAGCTCATGCAGACGGTCGGTGTTGTAAGACACCAGGCCACCCAGCTGCGCTGCATCCACCGTTAACTTACCTTTTGCAGCATCGAATTTCAGTTCGATAGAGGCGCGGTCAACGGTGGCGGGCAGCTGGTTCAACGGCATTTCAATCATGGTGGTGATACCACCTTTCGCGGCTGCACGGGTGCCAGTTTCATAGCCTTCCCAATGGGTACGCCCTGGTTCGGAGATATGAGAGTGCGCATCCACCATGCCAGGGGAAACAATCAGTCCGCTGGCATCCATGACGCTTTTCGCCTCACCCAGGTTTTCCCCGATGGCGGCAATTTTGCCCGCGTTGACGGCAATATCGACCACGCGTGCTTCGTTTTCTAAAATGACGGTACCGTTCTTAATAATCAGATCAAATGACATAACTTATTCCTTGTATTAATAAGAGTGTTTTATCTGCTTCATCCCTGAACTCAATCATCCTGTTACTTTGTACTTCACTAACCGGGAATATTTTGCTGCACTAAGTCTTTTTGCAGCGTGCGTTTTTTTAATAATGAATAAGCCACGAAGGCAAATATGACACCCACAAACCACGAGACACGAGACAAAGGCTCAAGCAAGGGAATAAACTTTCCGCCGAGCGAAAGAACAACCGCCACCAGCGTGACTAAAAAAGCCGTCAGGTTGAAACCATTCTCAAAATACTGGTAATCGCCAGGCGCGGTATAAAGTTCATCGAGGTTAATCTGACCACGCATCACCACAAAATAGTGTGCCATCATGACGCCAATGACCGGGCCAAGCATGCCGCCGATAATATCGAGGAACAGATAAATACTGCTTTGGTTTTCCATCAACTTCCATGGACAGATAACCAGACTGATAAGACTGGCAATCAGCACACCGTTTTTATAGGTCAATTTCGTCGGTACGATGGCAGCAATTTGATAGCCCGCCGGAATGATGTTCCCCGTCGCGTTCGTGGAGATAGTCGTCATCAGAATAACAACGACGGCAAAGAAGGAAGCGAACAGGCTGTCCCATCTCTGCACGATATCCAGCACGTTCCAGGTGTCCATACCGTAGTGAATGCTCGCTCCGGCAATAATGCAGACCCCGGCAACGGCAAACAGCACGTAAGCGACCACTAAACCCAGCGTTTGCCCCAACGCCTGAGCACGAAACGAGTGCGCATTCTGGGTAAAGTCAGACGCACTGACCGCGGGCGCGGCCCATACGGCAACCACCGCGTTGATAACCACCAGCGTTAAGAAACCGCTGTTTTCCGCTTTAGCAACACCTGCTGGCAGGTAATCCAGAATAGGGCCAATCCCCACCAACGAAATCGCCCAAATCGCCATGCCGCCGAACACGATGTAGATACAAGGGTTCAGCACTGCGGTGAATTTATTCAGGACTTTGCCGCCACCAAACCCGATGCCGACGTTAATCAGCCAGAAGATTAGGAAGGCAATCAACCCGGGCAATGAAAGCCCAAGCAGTTTGAAATCCCCACCCAACGTCAGAAATTCAGGCCAGAACTTGCCAATTAAAATCAAAAAGGCCAGTGACCCGGCATAGCACTGCAAGCCGAACCACATAATGGCTGCAATGCCGCCTCTTAAAATCCCCGGGAATAATGCCCCGCGAACGCCGTAAGAGCCACGTAAAATCATCGCAAAGGGAACACCATATTTGCTGCCCGCGACGCCGTTAAACACCATCACCGCAGCAATAAATAATGCGCTGATAATAATGGCCAGCATAATATTAAGCGTAGAAAGGCCGAGAATAAAAAACCCGCCCACCATCACATAATTTGGCACGTTGTGAACTGATCCCATCCATAAGGTAAAGTAGTTAAATGTCTTCCAGTTACGCTGAGCTTCTACTTTAGGCAGTAGATCCTCGCTGTAACCTCGCTGTTGGTACAGATTTCTGTGTTGTTCCATAATTCCCTCTTAAGACGTATCGGATTACGTTTTTCAGGTTTAGCTATGCGGAACAATGATGTTTTAATTTTATAATTATTAAATAAAGACAAATTTTATTCGCCACATCACTGATGTGGCGATTTGTTATTATGACAGCTTGTGATTCGCCATTAATTCCAGTGCCTGCACCAGCGCCGAGTGATCGAGATCGCTGCCACCGTTTGCCGCACAGGTATTAAATAACTCCTGACAGGTTGCCGTGTTCGGTAAATTTAGCGCCAGCGCTTTGGCGCTCTGCAAGGCCAGATTTAAATCTTTCTGATGCAGCGCAATCTTAAAGCCTGGGTTAAAAGTGCGTTTCAGCATACGCTCGCCATGCACTTCAAGAATGCGTGAAGAGGCGAACCCACCCATTAATGCCTGGCGAACACGTGCTGGATCGGCACCGGCTTTCGATGCAAACAACAGTGCTTCAGACACCGCTTCGATATTCAGCGCAACGATAATCTGATTCGCCACTTTGCAGGTTTGCCCATCGCCATTGCCGCCCACCAGGGTGATGTTTTTCCCCAGTACATCAAACAGAGGCTTAACACGATTAAAGACGGACTCATCGCCACCAACCATGATAGAGAGCGTGCCTTCACGGGCACCAATCTCGCCACCGGAGACCGGTGCATCGAGATAATCTGCCCCCGCCGCATTCACTTTCGCGGCAAAACGCTTGGTTTCGATAGGTGAGATGGAGCTCATGTCCACGATGGTTTTTCCCTTCAGCGACGTCTCAGCACATCCGTTTTCACCGAACAAAACCGCTTCGACATGTGGCGTATCGGGAACCATAATAAAGATAATTTCTGATTTCTCAGCGACCTGCTTCGCAGTCTCGAGATGCTGTGCGCCAAGCTCAAGCAGCGTTTGTGACACGGGCCCAATCGTGGTGACGTGAAGCTGATGTCCGGCCTTTGCCAGACGTTCCGCCATCGGCGTACCCATAATGCCCAGACCAATAAATCCCAGTTTCATCATTTCCCTCATTCCTTTTCAGATATTCAGGCAACAGCAGTCCCTTTCCACCGGGTGGAAATAAAACACAGCCTGAATGTGATTACTTAATTAGCGATAGCGATCAAACCAGCCTAAACCCGCCTCGGTGGTTGTTTTCGGCTTATATTCGCATCCGACCCATCCGTCGTAACGGGAGTCTGCAATCGCGGCAAATAAATAGTCGTAATTAATTTCACCGGTGCCCGGTTCCCCGCGTTGCGGGTTATCGGCAATTTGCAGATGGCCAATCTTGTCCTGATATTTTTGCATCGTCAGAGCAATTTCACCTTCGGTGCGCTGCATGTGGTAAATGTCGTACTGAATCTTCAGGTTGCTGCATCCGACTTCTTCCAGTAACGCCAGCGCTTGCTGAGTGCCAGAGAGGTAAAAGCCCGGAATGTCATACTGATTAATAGGCTCAATCAGCAGCAAAATGCGCTCTTTCGCCAGCACATTTGCGGCATAGCGCAGGTTTTCAACCAGCGTGTTACGCACGATTTCCGCACTCACACCCGCAGGCGTTTTACCCACCAGGCAGTTGATCTTGCTGTTGCCCAGTTCACGAGCATAGCGAACTGCGGCCGTCACACCTTCACGAAACTCTTCTTCGCGGCCTGGAATGCAAGCGATGCCACGCTCACCCGCCGCCCAGTCACCCGCAGGCAGATTGTGCAGCGTGTGTTCGAGCGCGTTGTCCTGCAATTTTTGTTTTAAAACGTCGATGTCGTAGTCGTACGGGAACATAAATTCCACGCCGCGAAAGCCCGCGCGTGCGGCACGCTCGAAACGCTCAAGGAAATCATATTCCGTAAACAGCATCGACAAGTTGGCAGAGAAACGAAGCATAGCGGTCTCCTACTCGTACTTCATGAAACAGGTTTCGGTTGGGGCATCAGCGGCACAGTCTGCCACGTCTTCAAACTCGTTAACGTTATCGAGCTCCGTCCCCATCGAAATATTGGTGACACGTTCCAGAATCACTTCCACGACAACCGGCACTTTGTATTGCTTCATCCAGGCTTTCGCCTGTTCCAGCGCTGGCGCGATATCTTCTGGTTTTTGCACGCGGATGGCTTTACAACCCAGGCCTTCAACCACTTTCACGTGATCAACACCGTAGCCGTTCACTTCGCTGGAGTTGATATTCTCGAACGCCAGCTGCACGCAGTAATCCATATCAAAGCCGCGCTGCGACTGGCGAATCAGACCCAGATAGGCGTTGTTGACCAGCACGTGGAGGTAAGGAATGTTGAACTGTGCGCCCACGGCCAGTTCTTCAATCAGGAACTGGAAGTCGAAGTCACCGGAAATAGCGACCACTTCACGTTCTGGATCGGCGGCACACACCCCCAGCGCTGCCGGAATCGTCCAGCCTAACGGGCCAGCCTGACCGCAGTTAATCCAGCGACGGTCTTTAAAGACGTGCAGCATTTGCGCCGCCGCAATCTGCGACAGACCGATGGTAGTGACATAGCACACGTCACGGCTGAAGGCTTTGTTCATCTCTTCATAGACGCGCTGTGGTTTCACCGGCACGTTATCAAAGTGTGTTTTACGCAGCAGCGTGCGTTTACGCTCCTGACATTCTGCCACCCAGCTATCACGCTTCGGCAGACGACCTTGTGCCTGCATTTCTTTCGCCACTTCAATCAGCAGCGTCAGCGCGGCTTTCGCATCGGAAACAATGCCTAAATCCGGGCAAAGCACGCGGCCAATTTGGGTCGGTTCGATATCAACGTGAATGATTTTGCGCCCGGCGGTGTACTTCTCTACTGAGCCTGTGTGGCGGTTAGCAAAGCGGTTACCGATACCGAAGACCAGATCCGAGGCCAGCAACGTGGCATTGCCGTAACGATGCGCCGTTTGCAGCCCGACCATCCCCGCCATCAGTTCATGATCGTCTGGAATAGTGCCCCAGCCCATCAGCGTAGGGATAACCGGCACGTTAACCAGTTCAGCAAACTGCTGCAGCAGCGCCGCGGCATCGGCATTGATAACGCCGCCGCCGGAGACAATCAACGGACGCTCCGCCTGACACAGCATTTGCAGCGCACGCTCAACCTGTGGACGTGTGGCGGCTGGTTTGTATACCGGCAGCGGCGCATAAAGTTCAGCGTCGAACTCAATTTCCGCAACCTGAACATCAAACGGCAGGTCGATAAGTACCGGGCCTGGACGACCAGAGCGCATCAGATGGAAAGCTTGTTGCAGCACGCCTGGCACCAGTGCCGGCTCACGCACGGTGACAGCCATTTTGCTGACCGGTTTGGCGATAGATTCGATGTCTACAGCCTGGAAATCTTCTTTATGCAGACGCGCACGCGGGGCTTGCCCGGTGATGCACAGAATAGGAATTGAATCGGCCGAGGCGGAATAAAGGGCGGTGATCATATCCGTGCCAGCCGGGCCAGAAGTCCCCAGACAAACACCGATGTTTCCTGCCGTCGCACGGGTGTACCCTTCTGCCATATGGGACGCGCCCTCTACATGACGGGCAAGAATATGGCGAATTCCACCGTGCTTACGCATCGCGGAATAAAACGGGTTGATTGCTGCCCCCGGTACGCCAAACGCCGTGGTCACCCCTTCTTTTTCCAGTATCAACAGTGCCGCATCAACAGCTCGCATTTTTGCCATTCTCTTTCCACTCCTTTATTTTTGGAAAAATTTTCCAACTTCAAATTTGGGTCAAAAAATCCCGCTCCAGAGAGCGGGGTCTTACGGTTACTGGGCTGGCGCTTTCTGGCCCAACGCCAGGCTGATATCTCTTGCGGTATCACGCACTAATTCGCCCTGGCTGGTGAAGCGTTCCGGCGTCAGTCTTGATGCCGGGCCAGAGATGGAGATAGCCGCAACCACGGTGCCCACATCATCGTAAATGGCCGCAGCAAGACAGTTAAGCCCTGCCACATGCTCTTCCAGATCGATAACGTAACCCCGTTCTTTCGCCTGCTTCAGGCTTGCCTGCAGTTCCGGCAAATCCACTATTGTGGTGGGCGTAAAACGTTGCAGGCCCGTTTTCAGGATAGCGTCCATCAACTCTTCTTCTGACAAGGGAAACAGCAACGCCTTTCCTGCGCCAGAGGCATGAAGCGGCAGCCTGCTACCCAGCGGCGCGCACATCCTGACCATCGATTTACACTCTTGCTGCCCTATCAGCACGGCTTCATTGCCGTTGCGAATCGCCACATTCACGGTTTCACCTGACATCAGCATCAGACGGCGCATAAACGGGGCGGCAACTGACAGGACATCGCGATTGTGGATGTAAGCCGCGCCCACATTAAACGCCCCTAGCCCGATGTGCCACCAGCCTAACTGGCTGTCCTGGTTGACGAAATCAGCGCTTTCCAGCACTTTCAGCAAGCGAAAAGTCGTTGATAACGGCAAGTCCAGATTCGATGAAATATCGCTGACCGACGAGCTGCCACCGCTTTTTTCCAGGTACTGCAGGATAGCGATACCGCGCTCCAGCGCCTGTGCGCCCTTTTGCGCCGCGGGCTCTGCCTGGCTCGGCCTGCCACGCCGTTTAACTTCAGTCATGCTTCGATTATCTCCACCCTGAAAGCGGGCATCAGTTGTCTGAAAACACCGACATCTTATGCAAGATAATCCACCGGGTCACGTTCAGTTCATGCAAAGTGCAGCTCTTTGGGTCCTACTTTCGCCACATCGCAGTTGTCCTGGCCGCCGCGATCGACGGTCAAAAAGTCTGTCACGCTCTGCCAGGCAAACAGCGGATGATGCCAGACATTGCGGTGATAATTCACGCCCTGCTTGCCGTTACTGATAAAGGCACGCAGTGTGGTTTCATCGGGTGTGTCACCGCCCAGCGCCACAACCACCACAAAGGCTTCTCCGCCTAGCGGGATAAAAGCCTGGGTTCCCAGCGGATGACGTTCCAGTTCGGTGACAATAATGGGCAACGCTGCCGGCTGGGCTTTATTGATGCTGATAAGCGTTCGGGGCTGTTCCAGCACCTCGACCAGCGCCAGATCGTGGAAACGTTGGACCTTTCCCTCGTTAATGTGGAAAAAATCCTGCCCGTCGGTTTCGATGACATCGCCATACGGACGGAACGCTTCACGCGACAGCGGTAACACTTCAAGTTTCATCGCCTTTTCCTTGTTATCTCAATCCGTTTTGCCCGGCCTTTCACCGCCGTAGCGTTTCTGTTGGCTAATTTAGAACCATCGAATCGGAACATCAATACCAAAGTTGGAATATTTTTCCAAAAACAGATGAAGGCCACATTATTAACATGGCCATTATGAAAAAATACTTTTAAATCAGCCAACAAGAAAATTAACGCCTCCACAGAGGGGAAAGCTCATGTTAGATCCTGATACCTTACGCACCTTTGTTTGCATTGCCGAAACGGGGAATTTTTCACGCGCAGCGGAAAAGCTGTTTAAGACCACCGCCACCATCAGCTACCGCATAAAACTGCTCGAGGACAATGTGGGCGTTCCTTTGCTGATCAGAACCACCCGCAGCGTTTCCCTGACCCCCGCAGGACGGCATCTCTTAAGCCAGGCGAGGGAATGGCTAGGCTGGATAGACGGCATGCAGGGCGAGCTTCGCCAAATCAACGATGGCGTTGAGCGACAGGTCAATATCGTGGTGAACAACCTGATGTATTCCCCGCAGGCCATTGCCACGCTGCTGGCCTGGCTGACCGAGCGCTATCCTTTTACGCAGTTTCACTTTTCGCGCCAGATTTATATGGGCGTGTGGGACACTCTGCTGCACGATGATTTTTCCCTGGCCATTGGCGTGACGGGGAATGAATCGTTGTCCGACAGCGTGGCGCTGGCCCCGCTCGGCGAGGTCAACTGGCTGTTCGTGATGGCTCCAAATCACCCGCTCAGCCAGCAATCTTTACCCCTTTCCGATGCCCAGTTGCGGCGCTATCCGGCAGTCAATATCAAAGACAGCGCCGTGAAGCTAACCCGGCGTGTTGCCTGGTTGCTGCCGGGGCAAAAAGAGATTGTCGTGCCGGACATGGAAACCAAAATTGCGGCTCACCTCGCAGGCGTTGGCGTCGGTTTTTTGCCTGAACCCCTGTGTCGACCGTTAATTGAGGCAGGCTTGTTGGTCAGTATGACCATTCCAGTGATGCGCCCGCCTTCACCGCTGAGTCTGGCCTGGCAAAAAGGCAATACCGGAAAAGCCGTGCAGGATATTGTTGAGCTGTTCCTTCAACGTAAAGCGGAGGTCGAAGGCTTCTGGCAGCCCTTTTCCTCGTCGTTGCAGTGAAAAATCAAAGTATCCTTCCGCGATGCGCGTAGAATCCCCCTATGCCATCTGAGAAGGATTTTTTCATGAACAATGGGACAGACTTCCGCGCCATTCTGCGTGCCGGAACGCCCATCATCGATGTACGCGCGCCCGTTGAGTTTCAGCAAGGTGCCGTGCCTACAGCCATCAACCTGCCGCTCATGAATGACGATGAGCGCGCGTCCGTTGGTACCTGCTACAAACGCCATGGGGCAGAAGCTGCGCTAAAACTCGGCCATTCACTGGTTGGCGGTGAGCTTCGCCAGCAGCGTATTGACGCCTGGCTAGAGGCATTTCAGCATCACCCAACCGCTTTTCTTTGCTGCGCCCGTGGCGGCCAGCGATCGCATATCTCTCAGCAGTGGCTGCACGAAGCAGGGCTTGATGTTCCGCTGATTGTCGGCGGGTATAAATCCCTGAGGCAAGCAACGATAAGCCTCACCGAGGAGAAGGTCAAAAAGCCCATTGTGCTGGTTGGCGGTTGCACAGGTAATGGCAAAACGCTACTGGTGAAGGCGCACGCTTCGGGTGTTGATCTCGAAGGCCTCGCACATCATCGCGGCTCTTCATTTGGCCGAACCCTGCAACCGCAACTTTCGCAGGCAAGTTTTGAAAATGCGCTGGCTGTTGAATTGTTACGTACTGAGAGTGAACGCTGGGTGCTGGAAGATGAAGGCCACATGATTGGTGCCAATCACCTGCCAGAATGTCTGCGCGAAAGGATGGCGCAATCGCCAATTGTGGTGGTGGAAGATCCGTTTGACGTTCGGCTAGAGCGCCTTCGGGAAGAGTACTTCACGACGATGCATCAGGCGTTCTTGCAGGCTTTTGGCGAAGAAAAAGGCTGGCAGGAATACAGTGATTATCTGCACCAGGGCTTGTTCGCCATTCGCCGCCGTCTGGGGTTACAGCGCTTTGCGGAACTGACGGACAAACTGGATACCGCGTTGGTTGAGCAGCAGCGTACAGGATCGACCGAATCGCATTTCAGTTGGCTCAAGCCCTTGCTGATTGAATATTACGATCCGATGTACAGCTATCAGCTCAGTAAAAAAGCACAGAAAATTGTGTTTCGCGGGAATTATGATGAGGTTGCGGCCTGGCTCTCAGCCTAAAGAAGGGCGGCGATTTCGCCGCCTTCCTGTATCAGAAATCGTCGCGCAGGCCGTTGCCCGGCAGATATTCGTCGTCATTAGGCATATTGGCCAGCTTTAATTGATGACCAAAAAAAACTATACGCTGAACTGACGGAATAACGCTTTGCCTTTAAGCAGCCGAACGCCCAGCCAGCCACCACAAAGGGAAAGTAGCACTGCACCGCACACCGGTAAGGTCACCCACAGCCGCCAGTCTGGTTCCCAGGGGAAGTCAAAGACTTTGGTCTGCAATACTGCCAGCGCCGTTTCCGCCCCTATCGCGGCGACCAGCCCGGAGACAAAGCCAAGCAGCGCAAATTCAGCCCACAGCGTGGTTCGCAACAGCGATTTGCCTGCACCCAGCGTGCGCCACACCACCAGCTCCTGATGGCGTTGCCGCATGCCGACCTGCACCTGCGCCAACAACAGCAACACGCCACAGGCTGTGACCAGCACCACCATGACCTCCAGCGCGCGGCTGACCTGCCCCAACACCTGGCTAACTTGTTTGAGGATCGCACCGATATCCAGCAGGCTGACGGTCGGGAATTCACGGTTCAGTTGGGTCAGCAACGTCGTGCCATTATCCCAGCGGAAACTGGTCAGCCAGCTTTGCGGTTGCCCGTCCAGCGCCCCTTGCGGGAAGATGAAGAAGAAATTGGGCCGCAGGCTTTCCCAGTCCACTTTGCGCAGGCTGGTTACTTTGGCGCTGAACGCCTGCGTGTCGCCGGTAAAGGTCACACTGTCGCCCAGCGCAATATTCAGCCGTTTCGCCAGCCCCTCTTCTATCGAGACCTCGCCCGTTTTCGGCGGCCAGTTCCCGGCTGTCACCTCGTTATGATCCAGCTGGTTTTGCCAGGTCAGATTCAGTTCTCGGTTCAAGGATTCGTCAGCGCTGCCATCGGTGGATTTGCCGTTAATCTCTGTCAGACGTGCGCGAACAATGGGGTAAAACGCCGAAGGAATAACCTGATGCTCAGCCAGGAACCCCTTCACTTGCCCCACCTGCTCCGGCGCTATGTTGATGAGAAAATAGTTCGGACTTTCGGGCGGCAGTTGTTGTTGCCATCTGTCCAGCAGATCGCCACGCAGCACCAAAAGCAGCGCCAGCAGCATGAATGACAGCGAAAACGCCGCCAGTTGACTGAGCGTCGACCACGGCTGGCGCAGCAAACGACTCACCGCCAGACGCAGCGGCAGAGACTTCAGCGTCAATCGCTTCAGGCCATTAAGCAACAGCCAGCCAACAATGCCGCACAGCACGGCCAGCACGACGGCCCCAGCCAGCACCGACCAAAGCAGCATTGAGCCGCCCATCAACCAGGCCAGAAGCAGCACCACGACCACCACAATCGCGGGGATGTAAAACTTCAGCGGCCAGACATCCGCCACCGCATCACGCCGCAGCACGCGTAACGGTTGGGTTGCCAGCAGCAATCGCCACGGACGAAGGCCCACCAGCAGCGAAATCACCACCATCGCGCCGGTAGCCCATAGCCACGGCCACAAACTGGCTGGCGGCAGCGCGGCAGGCAGCACAGGTTTTAGCAGCACCATCAGGACTTTCTCGAACACCAATCCCATCGCGCCACCGGTGATCAGCGACAACGCCAGCAGCATCGCCCACTGCCCGAGGATCAGTTTTCGCAGCTGCGCTCGCCCGGCGCCAAGCGTTTTCAGGATGGCCACCAGATCGTAACGGCTGCGGCAGTAATGCCCCATCGCCACGGCGACGGCAGCCACAGCCAGAAGCAAAGTCAGCAAAGCGGAAAGCAGCAAGAATTGCTGTGAGCGTTCGAGAGATTTGCCGAGCGCGCCTTCATCCTGTTCAAGGCCAATCCAGCGCTGATCGGGTTTGAGCTGCGGCAACAACCACGATTCATATGCGGCTATTTGCTGCGGCGTGCCGCCAAATTTATAGCGCCAGCTCACGCGGCTTCCAGGCTGAACCGCGCCTGTTTTCGCCACATCGGCGACATTCATCATCAGCCGTGGTGCCATCTGGAAAGGGTTAAATCCTGAATCTGGCTCCTGAATCACTTCCCCGGCTATCTTGAGTGTCGCATCACCCACATCGATAGAATCACCGACTTTCAGGTTCAACAGCGCCATTAAGCGCGGCGCTAACAACACGCTGCCCGCCTGCGGCTTCAGGCCTGGAGGACGCGTATCCAGCTCGCCGTACATCGGATAAACATCGTCTACCGCTTTTACATCGGCAAGCTGCGGGGTATCGCCTGCAAAGGTCATGGTAGCAAAATTGAGCTGCTCGCCCACTTTCAGGCCTGATTCCCGGGCTTTATCCAGCCAGGCGGCGGGCACTTCCCGCGCGCTACGCAGGGCTCTGTCGCCCGCCATAAATTCACGGCTTTGCTGGCTTAATCCTTTTTCCATTCTGTCGCTGATATTGCCGAGCGCCAGCACGCACGCCACCGCCAGGCTCAACGCCAGCCAGACAATCAGCAGCGAGGGCGACCGCCACTCTCGCCAGAACCAGCGGGCAATCATGATTCTTCCCTCAACTGACCGTTAACCAGACGCAGACGTCTGTCGCAGCGTGCTGCCAGTTCCGGGTCATGCGTCACCAGCACCAGCGTGGTGCCATGTTCGCGGTTAAGGGAGAACAGTAAGTCAGCAATGCGATCCCCGGTTTGTCTGTCGAGATTGCCTGTTGGCTCATCGGCAAACAGCAAATCAGGCCGACCGTTAAACGCACGAGCCAGCGCCACTCGCTGCTGTTCGCCACCGGAAAGTTGTGCCGGAAGGTGATGCAGACGCTTGCCCAGGCCAAGCTGGTCTAACAGCGCTTTGGCGTGAGTGCGCCCCTGGCTGTCGCTTTCCCCACGCAGCAACGCAGGAAGCTCGACGTTTTCCAGCGCATTCAGCGTTGGGATAAGCATGAATGACTGGAAAACAAAGCCGACATGCCGTGCGCGTAAAGCCGCCCGAGCCTCCTCATCAAGCTTATGCAGTGGCTTACCCATCAGATTCACTTCACCGCTGCTGCCATCATCCAAACCCGCAAGAATGGCCAACAGCGTCGATTTCCCGGAGCCCGATTCGCCCACCAGCGCGAGTGTCTCCCCCCGTTTGACAAGCAGCTCAACTCCGGTAAGGATGGAAAGCTCCTGCTCACCCTGACCGACGGATTTCTTAAGATGATGAACTTCAAGTATGTTTTCCGCTGGCATTTGCCTTTCCTGTTTCTGATTCTGTTAAGCTTCCGCGCCGCGGCTGCCGACACGCTGCTGATTCTGGGTGACAGCCTGAGTGCGGGCTATCGGATGGCGGCCACGGCCGCATGGCCTGCGCTGCTGAATGAAAAGTGGCAGCCGAAGACGGAGGTTGTCAACGCCAGTATTAGCGGTGACACCTCGCAGCAAGGGCTGTCGCGCTTACCCGTCCTGCTGAAACAACACCAGCCCAAATGGGTGCTGGTTGAACTGGGTGGCAATGACGGCCTGCGCGGGTTCCAGCCGCAGCAAACTGAAGCCACCCTGCGCACGATCCTTACTCAGGTCAAAGCCGCCCACGCCAAACCCTTGCTGATGCAAATTCGTCTGCCTGCAAACTATGGCCGTCGGTATAATGAGGCGTTTAGCGCGATATATCCGAAGCTTGCCAGCGAGTTCGCTATTCCTCTGTTGCCGTTTTTTATGGAAGAGGTCTATCTGAAACCGCAGTGGATGCAGGATGATGGTATTCACCCCAACCGTGACGCCCAGCCGTTTATTGCCGACTGGATGGCGACACGTCTGGCTCCCTTAGTTAAACACGACTCCTGAGAGTCGCGAGTGGTCTTCAGGTAAAGTTATGCAAAAAACGGTCTTAATAACAGGATGTTCCAGCGGAATCGGGCTGGAAAGTGCGCTGGAACTGAAACGCCAGGGTTTTCGCGTACTGGCCGCTTGCCGTAAGCCAGAAGACGTGGCGCGCATGGCAGAATTGGGGCTGGTCGGGATCGTTCTCGATCTGGATTCGCCTGACAGCGTCGATCGTGCCGCCGATGACATTATCGCCCTCACCGGGAACCGCCTGTTCGGCATTTTCAACAACGCCGGATACGGGCTGTACGGCCCATTAAGCACGCTGAGTCGTGCGCAGGTAGAGCAACAATTCTCCACTAACTTCTTTGGTACACACCAGTTAACCATGCGCCTGCTGCCCGCCATGGAACCGCACGGCGAAGGCCGCATTGTGATGACATCGTCGGTGATGGGGCTGATTTCCACCCCAGGCCGCGGGGCTTATGCCGCCAGTAAATATGCGCTGGAAGCGTGGTCCGACGCATTGCGCATGGAATTACGCTACAGCGGCATCAAAGTCAGCCTGATTGAACCGGGCCCAATTCGCACCCGCTTTACGGAAAACGTCAATCAGTCTCAGGCCGATAAGCCAGTAGAAAACCCAGGCATTGCCGCACGTTTCACGCTGGGGCCGGAAGCCGTAGTGGACAAAGTGCGCCATGCTTTTACCAGTGATAAGCCCAAAATGCGCTATCCGGTGACGCTGGTCACCCATGCGGTGATGCTGCTCAAGCGCCTGTTACCCGGCCGGATGATGGACAAAATTTTACAGGGCTGAGTTGAAGCTGTGGCTAAAGCCCCCATGTAACAGAGATATCCTCTGAATTCGACTATAGAGAGTGCCTCATGACTGCACAGTACATCGTTAACATTACCGAAGCTAACCTGCACCCGACGCTGGAGCAGTCGGTCACCACGCCGGTGTTGTTTTACTTCTGGTCTCCTCGTAGCCAGCATTGCGAACAGTTAACCCCGATGCTGGAAAGCCTGGCGGCACAGTACAACGGGCAGTTTATCCTCGCCAAACTGGACTGCGACGCCGAGCAAATGATCGCCTCACAGTTTGGTCTGCGCGCCATTCCAACCGTTTATCTGTTCCAGAACGGTCAGCCGGTTGACGGCTTCCAGGGCCCGCAGCCGGAAGAAGTGGTGCGGGCCCTGCTCGACAAAGTACTGCCGCGTGAAGAAGAGTTAAAAGCTCAGCAGGCGATGGCCCTGATGCAGGAAGGTAAACACGACGAAGCGTTGCCGCTGCTGAAAGACGCCTGGCAGTTGTCCAGTCAGGACAGCCAGATTGGCCTGCTGCTGGCAGAAACTCAAATCGCGCTACACCGTTCTGAAGACGCCGAAGCGACGCTGAAAACCGTGCCGTTGCAGGATCAGGATACCCGCTATCAAGGGCTGGTCGCGCAAATCGAGTTGCTGAAACAAGCCGCTGATACCCCAGAAATTCAGCAATTACAGCAGCAAGTGGCCGCCAATCCAGAAGATGCTGCGCTGGCTTCCCAGCTCTCGCTGCAACTGCATCAAGTGGGGCGTAACGAAGAAGCGCTGGAATTGCTGTTTAGCCATTTGAAGAAAGATTTGGGCGCAGCAGACGGCCAGGCACGCAAGATGATGCAGGAAATTCTTGCAGCACTCGGCACCGGCGACGCTTTGGCCTCGAAGTACCGCCGTCAGCTTTATTCTCTGCTTTACTAACCCCTTTGCTGAATGCCCGGCGGCGCTTCGCTTGCACGGGCCTACGATAACGTAAACAGGCCGGGTAAGGCATCAGCCGCCCGGCGTTTTCAACTGCTTCACCACCAGCTGGTGGCGCGAGTTATAGAACTTCCGGTACGTCAGATAGCAGGCAATGATGGTCGACAGGCTCGCGGTTGAGAGCAGCATAAACGTCACCATAATCTGGTATTTAATGGCCTTCACCGGGTCGATTCCGGCAAAAATCAGGCCTGACATCATGCCCGGTAAACTGACTAATCCTACCGTTTTGGCCGAATCCACCGTTGGGATCAGCGACGCGCGAATGCTCTCGCGAATCAAACGTTCAGACGCCATTTTCGGCGTTGCGCCCAGACTCAACTTCTCCTGAATTTGCTGCTGTTCACTGTTGAAGCGCTGCCCAAGGTTGTTGTAGCACAGCCCCACCGCAATCATCGCGTTGCCAGCGATCATCCCTGCAATAGGAATCACCTGCATTGGGGTGAAAGTAATCGCCCCTGAGAAAACCAATACCGCCAGCGTCAGCCCTGCCCCAGTGGTGATAGCCATAAACGACGAAACAAACGCCTGACTGATGTATTTACTGCGTTTTTGCGCATTCCACGCCGCATTGAAACAGATAAACAGCACCATCAGCAGGGTCAGCAAGGCGTTATTGACGTTAAAAATCGTTTTCAGCACGTAGCCGACAATCACCAACTGGATAACGGCCCGGCAGATACTCCAGATGATGTCTTTCTCCAGCGCCAGTTTTTCCCGATAGCTGACAATAATCGCCACCAGCACTAGCAGCATCGATAACGCCAGTGATTCGTTGGAAATATTATGCTCGCCCATCTGCGTGCTCCTCCATTCCACCCGCCTGCGGTTTCAGGGTAATAACGTCATCGGCGTGGCTTATTTCGTCTTTATCATGAGTGACCCACAACACGCCGACGTTCTGCTCCTTCACATAGCGATGAATAATCTCATTCACGTTATGCTTATTACTCTCGTCGAGTGCGCTGGTCATTTCGTCAAGCAATAACACTTTCGGTAAGAATTGCAGATTGCGAATCAGCGATATTCGCTGCTTTTCACCACCAGACAGCGAATGAATGGATTTTTGCAGCGTGTCTTCTGGCAGATTAAAACGCGCCAAATCCGCCAGCAAATGTTCCGGTTCCGGACGTTTATCCCGTATTTGCCACGGGAAAATGAGGTTGTCATAAACCGTCTCGCCAAACAGCGCAGGGGTTTGTGCGCAGTAAGAAACCTGCTGGCGATAGGCTTCAGGAGAAAGTTGCAGGATATCTTCCCCACAAAAATGAATGCTGCCGGACGTTGGGCTGAGCAGCGAGGCAATGATCTTAAGTAAGGTACTTTTTCCGCAGCCGGAAGGCCCTGTAATCAGCGTAAATTGTCCTTCACACAACCGCAGATTGATATTATTCAGGAGGGGAGTTTCACCAGACATAAATCCCAGTTGGCTGACCTGCAATAATTCCTTCATTGTTTTCCCATTTATTACGCTTATTCCCCATTATTGTACGCCTGCGCACTTCGCGCTGAGAAGGATAAAAGTTATACTTTCTGTTCTCGGGCTGACGAAGGCTGTTGGCTATCAGGCAAAAAAACAGGAGGTTTTCATGCTCATCTTTATTCCCGTCTTAATCTTTGTCGCGCTGGTGATTGTTGGTGCAGGCGTCAAAATTGTGCCGCAGGGCTATCAATGGACGGTAGAACGCTTCGGCCGCTACACCAACACCCTGCAGCCAGGGCTGAGCCTGGTGGTGCCGTTTATGGACCGTATTGGGCGTAAGATCAATATGATGGAACAGGTCCTCGACATCCCTTCACAGGAAGTCATTTCCAAAGACAACGCCAACGTGGCGATTGATGCGGTGTGCTTTATTCAGGTTATCGATGCCCCGAAAGCGGCCTATGAGGTCAGCAATCTTGAGCTGGCGATCATCAACCTGACCATGACCAACATCCGTACCGTACTGGGCTCGATGGAGCTCGATGAAATGCTCTCTCAGCGAGACAGCATCAACACTCGCCTGCTGCACATCGTGGATGAAGCCACCAATCCCTGGGGGATCAAAATCACCCGTATCGAAATCCGTGATGTTCGCCCGCCAGCCGAACTTATCGATGCGATGAATGCCCAGATGAAAGCCGAACGTACCAAGCGTGCTTATATCCTTGAAGCCGAGGGGATTCGTCAGGCCGAAATCGTCAAAGCGGAAGGGGAAAAACAGTCCAAGATCCTCAAAGCGGAAGGTGAGCGTCAGTCAGCGTTTCTGCAGGCGGAAGCCCGTGAACGTTCTGCGGAAGCAGAAGCTCGTGCTACGCAAATGGTGTCCGAAGCGATCGCTGCCGGTGACATTCAGGCGGTGAACTACTTCGTGGCGCAGAAATACACCGATGCGCTGCAGCAGATTGGCTCCTCCAGCAACAGTAAAGTGGTGATGATGCCGCTGGATGCCAGCAGCCTGATGGGGTCTATCGCCGGGATTGCCGAATTGATGAAAGACAGCGCCACTGAGCGGAAAAACAGATGATGGACACCCTTCTCACACACCCGCACATCTTCTGGCTAAGCCTCGGTGGTTTGCTGCTGGCGGCGGAAATGTTGGGCGGGAACGGGTATCTGCTGTGGAGCGGCGTGGCGGGTATCATCACCGGCTTGCTGGTGTGGCTTCTGCCGCTTGGCTGGGAGTGGCAAGGGGTGATTTTTGCCGTCCTGACGCTGCTGGCCGCCTGGCTGTGGTGGCGTTGGCTGGCTAATCGCGTGAAGCAACAGTCCCGCGCCGACAGTCAGCTAAATCAGCGTGGGCAGCAATTGGTGGGCAAAGTGTTTACGCTTGAAGCGGCGCTAAACAACGGGCGAGGCCATGTCAAAGTGGGTGACAGCTCGTGGCCCGTCGCCGCCGAAGAAGATTTTCCAGCAGGCACGCGCGTGGAAGTCATTGCCGTGGAAGGGATCACCTTAAAGGTGCGCCCTCACTGATCAGGCCTTACGATGACAGCAGCCGGAAAGATTATCGATAATCGGGCAGTCGGCGCTGTCATCTCCCGGGCAGGCTTCGGCGAGCGTGATTAATTGCTTACGCATTCCCTGCAGCTCTTCAATGTGACGTTCAATATCCGCCACTTTCTGCAAGGTTCGCGCTTTCACATCCGCACTGTGGCGAGCGGGATCGTTGAACAAGTTCACCAGCTCGCCGCACTCTTCCAGATTAAACCCCACCTGGCGTGCCTGGCGCAGCAGCGTCAACTCATCAAGATGCTTTTGCGAGTAGGTGCGGTAGCCGTTATCGCTACGTAAGGGCGGCGTCACCAGCCCTTTCTCTTCATAGAAACGAATCGCTTTGCTGGTCAAACCGGTTTTTTTCGCAACATCACTGATGTTCATATTCCCCCCTTGACCTTTCCCTTAATGGAAGGTTTATCCTGACTAACAGTAGAAAGAAGTCACCTGCTGGTCAATAGCCAGCGATTGTTAAATTTGGAGGAATGATGTCTACCACCATCGACCTGACGCTGGACGGCCTCTCCTGCGGCCACTGCGTCAAACGCGTAAAAGAGAGCCTTGAACAACGCCCTGACGTTGACCAGGCTGACGTGACGATCACTGAAGCGCATGTCACCGGCAGCGCCAGCGCCGAAGCGCTGATTGAAACCATTAAACAAGCTGGATACGGGGCGGAGCTCAGCCACCCAAAGGCTAACCCGCTGACAGAGTCATCAACCCCGTCGGAAGCACTGACAGCGGCCCCCTCAGCGCTTCCGGCAGCCGATGACATTGATGACAGCCAACAGCTGCTGATCAACGGTATGAGCTGCGCCAGCTGTGTGTCCCGGGTACAAAACGCGCTTGCTGCGGTACCGGGCGTGACGCAGGCACGGGTGAATCTGGCGGAACGCACGGCGCTGGTGATGGGCAGTGCGTCCGCCGCAAATTTAGTGCAGGCGGTGGAAAAAGCAGGCTACGGCGCAGAAGCGATTGAAGACGATCAAGAACGCCGTGAACGCCAGCAGGAAACCGCCATCGTCACCATGAAACGCTTCCGCTGGCAGGCGATTGTCGCCCTGCTGGTCGGTGTGCCAGTGATGGTCTGGGGCATGTTCGGCGACAACATGATGGTCACCGAAGCCAATCGCTCCCTGTGGCTGACGATTGGCCTTATCACCCTCGGGGTGATGGTCTTTGCGGGCGGTCATTTTTATGCCAGCGCGTGGAAGAGCCTGAAAAACGGCACCGCGACGATGGACACTTTAGTGGCGTTGGGCACTGGCGTGGCGTGGCTCTATTCGATGAGCGTCAACCTGTGGCCGCAATGGTTCCCGATGGAAGCTCGCCACCTCTATTACGAAGCCAGCGCGATGATCATTGGTCTGATTAACCTCGGCCACATGCTGGAAGCGCGCGCACGCCAGCGTTCTTCGAAAGCGCTGGAAAAACTGCTCGACCTCACGCCGCCAACCGCACGAGTGGTGACAGAACAAGGCGAGAAATCCGTGCCGCTGGCCGATGTTCAGCCGGGCATGACGTTACGCCTGACGACTGGCGATCGGGTGCCGGTCGACGGCGAAATTACCCAGGGTGAAGGCTGGTTTGATGAAGCCATGCTGACCGGCGAACCCGTGCCGCAGCAAAAAACAGACGGCGCAGCGATTCATGCGGGCACCGTGGTGCAGGACGGCAGCGTGCTGTTCCGTGCCAGCGCTGTCGGCAGTCACACCACGCTGTCGCGTATTATCCGCATGGTTCGCCAGGCGCAAAGCAGCAAACCGGAAATCGGCCAACTGGCGGATCGCATCTCAGCGGTGTTTGTTCCTGTGGTTGTCGCCATCGCGCTTATCAGCGCCGCCATCTGGTATTTCTTCGGCCCGGCACCGCAGATTGTTTACACCCTGGTGATCGCCACCACGGTGCTGATTATTGCCTGCCCTTGTGCGCTGGGTCTGGCGACGCCGATGTCGATTATCGCGGGTGTCGGGCGTGCCGCAGAATACGGCGTGCTGGTACGTGATGCCGATGCACTGCAACGTGCCAGTGAACTCGACACTCTGGTGTTTGATAAAACCGGAACGCTGACGGAAGGAAAACCGCAGGTGGTGGCCGTGAAAACCTTCGCCACGGTGGACGCAGCCGAGGCACTGCGTTTTGCAGCGGCTCTTGAGCAGGGTTCAAGCCATCCGCTGGCCCGAGCCATTATTGAGAAAGCCGGTGAAACTGTGCTGCCGCAAGTGAACAACTTCCGCACGTTACGCGGGTTAGGCGTCAGCGGTGAAGCGGAAGGCCGTGCGCTGCTGCTGGGAAATCAGGCTCTGTTAAACGAGCAAAACGTGATGACCACAGCCTGTGAAGCTGAAATTCAGGCGCAGGCAGAGCAAGGCGCAACGCCGGTATTACTGGCTATCGACGGGCAAATCGCGGCTCTGTTTGCCATCCGGGATCCGCTGCGCAGTGACAGCGTAGAAGCGCTGCAACGCCTGCATCGCGAAGGTTATCGCCTGGTGATGCTGACGGGGGATAACCCGACTACCGCCAACGCCATTGCCAAAGAAGCGGGTATCGACGAAGTGATCGCCGGAGTGCTGCCAGACGGCAAAGCCGAAGCCATCAAAAAATTGCAGGCAGAAGGCCGCAAAGTGGCGATGGTGGGCGACGGCATCAACGATGCGCCTGCGCTGGCACAAGCGGAAGTCGGGATTGCGATGGGCGGCGGCAGCGACGTGGCTATCGAAACGGCAGCCATCACGCTGATGCGCCACAGCCTGACTGGCGTTGCCGATGCGCTGGCGATTTCCCGGGCCACGCTGCGGAACATGAAGCAGAACCTGCTGGGCGCGTTTGTTTACAACTCGCTGGGTATTCCGATTGCCGCCGGGATCCTGTGGCCGCTCACCGGGACGTTGTTAAACCCGGTAGTTGCCGGGGCGGCGATGGCACTTTCGTCCATCACCGTGGTGAGCAACGCCAACCGCTTGCTGCGCTTCAAACCGAAAGCCTGATGGCGTACTGGCCCTTAGCAGAGCTTGTTAAGGGCCAGTCCCCTATTTAGACGTTGAGCCCCGATCCCCGACGCGCTAGCATGGACCTTTGATTTTAGGGAGCGCGTATGGGTCTGTTTCAACGAATAAAATCTTTATTACGCGCCTTGTCCGGGAAACGCTATCGCTGGCCCGGTCTGGACATCACGCTCGCTAGCGGACAGCAGTTGCATCTGGTGGGCAGCATTCACATGGGCACTCGCGATATGTCGCCGCTGCCGCCCAGGCTGACAGCCCTGATCCAACAGGCCGATGCGGTGATCGTCGAAGCCGACATTACCGGCACGGAAACACCCTTTCGTGATCTGCCCCCCTGTCCACCGCTGAGCGAACGCTTATCGCCCTCAAGCTATCAACAGCTGGAACAGCTGACCGATGAGCTGGGCCTCTCGCTGGCGCTGTTCGACAGCCAACCTTTATGGCAAATCGCGATGGTGCTTCAGGCGACGCAGGCGCAGAAACTGGGCCTTCGCCCTGATTATGGGATTGATTACCAGCTGCTGCATTGCGCACGTGAAGCTCACAGGAAGATCATTGAACTGGAAGGGGCGCAAAGCCAGATTGACCTGTTGCGCAACTTACCCGATCAGGGGCTGTCGCTGCTGGAAGACACGCTGACGCACTGGCATACCAATGCACGTCTGTTGCAGGTGATGATCGGCTGGTGGCTGGAGCAGCCGCCGGGTGAAACCCCTTCGCTGCCAAATACCTTCAGCCATGAGCTGTATGACGTCTTAATGCACCAGCGCAATCTGGCATGGCGGGATCGTCTGCTTTCCCTGCCGCCGGGGCGCTACGTTGTGGCGGTGGGCGCCCTGCATTTGTACGGAGAAGGAAACCTGCCTTCGATGCTGAGCGCGGCGCGGAAATAAAAAAATGGCCAATATTTCTATTGGCCCGTCAAAGAGGTATTTCATCATTATTATTATCCCGAAGTTCGCACTTCGGATCTTTCGATTGTCGCTCAAAGTAACCATCACTGCCAACACTATTGCGCAAGATGGTACTATTTTTTCGACAGCCGTCAGGCGTATCCTGACGGCTGTTCACTCCGGTTGTAAGAAGGATGGTTATGACGCCCGCCGTTAAGTTACTCGAAAAAAACAAGATCCCGTTTAAGGTTCACAGCTACGATCACGATCCGAATGAAACCAACTTTGGCGATGAGGTAGTGCGTAAACTGGGACTCAATGCCGATCAGGTTTACAAAACCCTGCTGGTGGCGGTTAACGGGGATATGAAACACCTGGCCGTAGCGGTAACGCCAGTCGCTACACAGCTTGATTTGAAGAAGGTCGCAAAAGCGCTGGGAGCCAAAAAAGTCGATATGGCTGACCCGATGATCGCCCAGCGAACCACCGGCTATCTGGTGGGGGGCATCAGCCCATTAGGGCAGAAAAAACGCCTGCCGACGCTTATCGATGCACCTGCCCAAACGTTTGAGACTATTTATGTGTCCGGCGGTAAACGCGGTCTGGATATTGAGCTGACGGCAGAGAGCCTTGCGAAAATGCTGGATGCGACGTTTGCGGATATTGCGCGACGGGATTAGGTTTCGTGTCGTTTATTTCCCCTCACCCCGACCCTCTCCCCAAAGGGGCGAGGGAGAAAATCAACTCCGGCCCGCTCCCCTCGCCAAAAGCGGCGAGGGAGAAAATCAACTCCGGCCTGATCCCCTCGCCCAAAGCGGCGAGGGAGAAAATCAACTCCGGCCTGATCCCCTCGCCCAAAGCGGCGAGGGAGAAAACCAGCTCCGGCCTGATCCCCTCTCCCTTTTAGGGAGAGGGTTAGGGTGAGGGTAAAACGTTACTGCCAGCTCACTTCCCCTTTCGGTTCGTAAGCATTCACATCCAACGGTGAGTTCTGCTCGATATACTGCTTCAGCACTTCCGCATCAATGAACCCGGTGTTCACATAGCCCGGTTTGGTGTCGATGTGCGGATAGCCGTCGCCGCCGGTGGCGTTAAAGCTCAGCGTCGCCATACGGTAGTTTTTCGCCGGGTCGACAGGCTCGCCTTTGATTTTCAACTCAGTGAGCTGCCCGCCTTTCGCCACGAAGCTGACATTCGCGAACTGCGGATAAGCTCCTGAATCCGGCTTCATCTGCGCCACGGCGGTCAGATAGTCCGTCACTTCTTTGCCCGTCATATCCACATAAACTACCACGTTGCCAAACGGCTGCACCTTGAGCACGTCTTTGTAGGTGATTTTGCCCGCTTCGATAGAATCGCGAATGCCGCCGCCGCTCATGACGCCAAAATCAGCTGTGGTGCGCGCCATCTGTGCCGCGAGGATCAGGTGCCCCATGTTGGTTTGCACGAAACGCACTTTGCTGCGATCGCCTTCCAGGTGCCCATTCACTTCACCCACTTTTACGTCGAGCTGTGCCTTGCCTTTATTGTGGAACGGCGTCAGCAGCGACAGCATTTGCGGGTTCTCCGGGATTTGCGGGGTGTAAAGTACACGCTCGCTTTGCCCGTTGTCCCAGGTCACTTTCTTCTTCAGATTCACCGGAATGAGCTGGTAATGCACCAGTTTCATCTCGCCGTTGCGGAATTCAAAATCCGCGCGGCCGACATATTTGCCCCATTCATGAGCCTGCACAATCCAGATACCGTTTTGCTTGTCCGGCGCGCAAGGCGTGCCAGGCACATAATCGACCTGCTTTTTATTCTCGGAAGCCATGCAAACCGGATCTTGTGAGTGACCACCCACAATCATGGTCAAGGCCCCAGCAGGCAGGCTGCGAGCCAGTTCCACATCGCCCGGCGCATTGGAACCGTGATTGCCGTTATCGTAGTGACCCATGTGGGTAGCCGCCAGAATGATGTCGGGCTTCTGCGTCTGCTGCAGTTCCTGAATCACCAGCTTCGCTTCTTCGGCAGGTTTACGGAATTCGATATCGGTAAAGTTTTCCGGGTTGCCAATTTTGGCCGTGTCATCGGTCGTTAAACCGATAACTGCAATTTTAAGCCCCTGACGATCAAACAGCTGCCACGGTTTGAAGAGGCGCTCGCCAGTGCTTTTCTGGTAGATGTTGGCCGACAGGAACGGGAACTTGGCCCATTTTTCCTGCTGGCGAATCACGCTGAGCGGATTGTCAAACTCGTGGTTGCCAACGGCCATCGCATCGTAGCCCACCAGGTTCATGCCGCGGAAATCAGGTTCCGCATCCTGTAAATCGGATTCCGGCACGCCGGTATTGATGTCGCCACCAGAAAGCAGCAGCACGCTGCCCCCTTCCGACGCCACTTCTTTGCGAATGCCATCCACCAGCGTTTTCTGCGCAGCCAGGCCATATTCGCCGTACTCGCTACGCCAAAAATGCCCGTGGTGATCGTTGGTGTGCAGGAGGGTAATTTTATACGTTTTATCCTGCTCATAAGCGTTGGCTTGCAGGCTACTCAACAGGCCCGCTGCCAGCATCGCCAGCACCACGCCACGTTTCAACAATGTCATGACTCTCTCCCTGAATAAATTTCACCTGCCGAAATTACAGTGAGTCACAAGCTTAGACAAATATGTTTTCAGAATTGAGACTTTCTTCAAACGCCTGAGCCCGTTATCTTAGTCTGATAATGATTACAGACCATAAAATCCCCAACGTCGCTAAACCCTAACTACAGTGAATTTTCTATGGCAATCAGTGAAACCAGTCCAACACTGCCCGGCACGTCGTCGCCGCAGCAAAAAGCCAAAACCTCATTTCGCATTCTCGGCGCCATCAGTCTGTCTCACCTGCTGAATGACATGATCCAGTCGCTGATCCTGGCGATTTATCCGCTGCTGCAATCTGAGTTTTCCCTGACATTTGTCCAGATCGGGATGATCACCCTGACCTTCCAGCTCACCTCCTCGCTGCTCCAGCCGGTGGTCGGTTACTGGACGGACAAACACCCGATGCCGTGGTCGCTGCCGATTGGCATGTGTTTCACCATGAGCGGTCTGATTTTGCTGGCGATGGCAGGCAGTTTTGAAGCCGTTGTGCTGGCGGCAGCGCTGGTCGGAACGGGGTCTTCGGTGTTCCACCCAGAATCCTCTCGCGTGGCACGAATGGCTTCCGGTGGCCGTCATGGTCTGGCGCAATCGCTGTTCCAGGTTGGCGGCAACTTTGGCAGTTCCTTAGGACCGTTGCTGGCGGCAATGATTATTGCACCATACGGTAAAGGTAACGTGGCGTGGTTTGTGCTGGCGGCCCTGCTCGCCATCGTGGTGCTGGCGCAAATCAGCCGTTGGTATGCCGCGCAGCACCGAATGAACAAGGGCAAGCCCAAAGCGGCGATAGTCAATCCGCTACCGCGCAACAAAGTCATTCTGGCGGTTTGCGTGTTGTTAATGCTGATTTTCTCGAAATATTTCTATATGGCGAGCATCAGCAGCTATTACACCTTTTATCTGATGCATAAATTTGGCTTATCGGTACAGAATGCGCAGATTCACTTGTTCGCCTTCCTGTTTGCAGTAGCCGCTGGCACCGTAATTGGTGGGCCTGTTGGCGATAAGATTGGCCGTAAATATGTTATTTGGGGCTCTATCCTGGGTGTTGCGCCGTTCACTCTCGTTTTACCGTACGCATCACTCGAATGGACAGGGATTCTGACGGTGATCATTGGATTTATCCTCGCCTCCGCGTTTTCCGCCATTTTAGTGTACGCCCAGGAGCTGTTACCGGGCCGAATTGGCATGGTTTCCGGCCTTTTCTTCGGTTTCGCTTTTGGCATGGGTGGCCTTGGAGCCGCGGTGCTTGGGGTGGTTGCCGATCACACCAGCATTGAAGAAGTCTATAAAATCTGTGCTTTCCTGCCTTTACTGGGTATGTTGACCATATTCCTGCCTGATAATCGTCATAAAGCCTGATTTTCTGCCCGTCAGAGTGAAACCCTGGCGGGCATTTCCCTGCATTCTGTCCGCTTTATTGGCGTAATTGCCCTTTCATTTTTCGATCTGTGCGGTTTTCACGCCAAATTCCGTTTTTCCTCAAAATCCAACAATTATTCATAAACAGGATGATTGAAATTGTCATAAACTATTACTCGGATTTCTGGTTCGTCGAGCCAGAAAGGGGACCCTGCAGCAACGAAAGGAGACGGAATGCATCACGCAACACCGCTAATCACCACCATTGTCGGCGGGCTGGTACTCGCTTTTATCTTTGGCATGATCGCCAACAAACTCCGTATTTCGCCTCTGGTGGGCTATTTGCTGGCGGGTGTGCTTTCAGGTCCTTTTACTCCTGGCTTCGTTGCCGATACGAAACTTGCCCCTGAACTGGCTGAACTGGGTGTCATCCTGCTGATGTTCGGCGTAGGCCTGCATTTTTCCCTGAAGGATTTGATGGCGGTAAAGGCCATCGCCATTCCCGGCGCGATTGCCCAGATTCTGGTCGCAACGCTGCTGGGTATGGCGCTTTCGTCCATGCTGGGCTGGTCGCTGATGACCGGCGTAGTGTTCGGATTATGTCTTTCGACCGCCAGTACCGTGGTGCTGTTACGCGCGCTTGAAGAGCGGCAACTGATAGACAGCCAGCGAGGGCAAATCGCCATCGGCTGGTTGATTGTGGAAGATCTGGTGATGGTGCTGACGCTGGTGCTGCTGCCTGCGGTCGCCGGGATGATGGAACAAGGCGACGTCGGGCTGGCTACGCTTGCGCTGGACATGAGCCTGACCATCGGCAAAGTCGTTGCCTTTATCGCCGTGATGCTGCTGGTGGGCCGTCGCCTGGTACCGTGGATCCTGGCTCGCAGCGCCGCCACCGGGTCACGTGAACTGTTTACCCTTTCTGTTTTAGCGCTGGCGCTGGGCATCGCGTTTGGCGCAGTCGAACTGTTTGATGTTTCCTTTGCTCTCGGCGCGTTCTTCGCCGGAATGGTGCTGAACGAATCCGAACTCAGCCACCGAGCGGCGCACGACACGCTGCCCCTGCGTGATGCCTTTGCGGTACTGTTCTTTGTGTCCGTCGGCATGTTGTTCGACCCGATGGTGCTGATCGAGCAGCCTCTGGCGGTGTTGGGCACGCTGGCGATTATTATCTTCGGTAAGTCTGTTGCCGCGTTCATTCTGGTGCGCCTGTTTGGACACTCGCAGCGTACCGCTCTGACCATCGCCGCAAGCCTCGCGCAGATTGGTGAATTTGCGTTTATCCTCGCCGGACTTGGCATGGCGCTGAACCTGCTGCCACAAGCCGGGCAGAATCTGGTGCTGGCCGGGGCTATTCTGTCGATTATGCTCAACCCGGTGCTGTTCGCGGTGCTGGAAAAATACCTCGATAAAACCGAAACCCTCGACGAGCAAACCTTCGAAGAAGCGATTGAAGACGAGAAACAGATCCCGGTGGATATCTGCAACCATGCGCTGCTGGTCGGTTTTGGCCGCGTCGGCAGCCTGCTCGGTGAGAAACTGATGGCGCAGGGCATTCCATTAGTGGTGATTGAAACCTCGCGCACCCGAGTGGATGAGCTGCGAGAATGCGGTATTCGTGCCGTACTAGGCAATGCGGCCAGTGAAGAAATCATGAATCTGGCGCATCTGGATTGCGCACGCTGGCTGCTGCTGACGATTCCAAATGGCTACGAGGCAGGGGAAATTGTCGCCTCAGCCAGAGAGAAATGCCCGAATATCGAGATTATCGCCCGCGCACACTATGACGACGAAGTGGAATACATTACCGAACGGGGTGCGAATCAGGTGGTGATGGGCGAGCGAGAGATTGCGAACACGATGCTGACGCTGCTGGAGAAACCGCCGGTTGGAGAAGCGGTGACGGGGTAAGCTTTCTGCGGCCTGATGCCCTCTCCCCCAGCCCCTCTCCCACAGGGCGAGGGGAGTTTTTCGTTCCCTCTCCTTTGGGGAGAAAGTCAGGGAGAGGGGGAAAACGCGGTACATAATCCAACATTGCCTGCTGGCGCTTAGCTTAGCAGGCCTACAAAAGCCCGCATCCGCGGCAAGCACAGAGCCGCCGGGGGAAACTCAACGATCCCAGTAAGACTCTTCCAGACTGTCTTCCCGTTCCGGCAGGCCGCGCGTCAGGCGTGGGGAGTGCTGGTTCAACACCTGATAGCTCACACGATTCGCGTACTTACACACCTGCGCCAGTGACGAATAGGTCAGCCAGCTGAACTCGTGTTTGCTGGAATTCGGCACATTGCTGCGGTGATAGTTATTGGCGGTGATGTCGTGCAGCAGCGCCGCTAAAGCGCCATCGCCCGCGCCATTGGTGTTCATTATCTTCTCCGGGCCGCCCATGTATGGCGCGATATGGGAGTAGATACGCAGCGGCTGTTTGCAGTCTTTGTGACGCATCGCACGGCTGAACTCGTACTGGTTGAATTCTGCAATTGCGCCCGGCAACAACGGATGCTGCGTGACGCGTTTTTTCTCATCTTCGGTGAAGCCCGCCATATACAGCCCCACAGGCCCCGCGGTGCAAAGCACCAGATCAACCCAATCCAGCGCTTTGTCGGAGGCCAGCAGCGGATCGGCAATGCCGGTCAGCGCTTCGGCTTCTTCTTCGTTCATCGCCAGAATCGAGACGTTCTCTTTGAGGAAGTCCTGCCACCAGGCGGGATTGTCCGCGATAACGTATTTAGTCCCGAGCGTCAGCACCACCGGCACATTATGCTTTTTGGCGTATTCCACCGCTTTCATCGTGGCATCGCGCATCGGTTCACCCGGCTTGCAGCGCACCAGATAGGACGTCAGCACCAGGGCGGAGGCTCCGGCAATCACCTCTTCAGGAATACTGTCGGCGCGCAGCTGATTCATGTGGCCCGGGCTGATGGCGAACGTGCGCTCGCCGTTGTCGCTGATAAGCGTGAAGCAGCGGCCAATCGGCCCATTAACGCCTTGCAGGTAGTTCAGGTCAGTACGGCTGGAGGTGTTGCACAGATAGCGATAGGCATAGCCACCGATTTCAATATTGCTGCACATTACGCCAAGCAGCACCGAGCGGTCGTCGGCCAGCACGGAATAGTTGTGCATGGTGTTGCCGATTGTCCCGCCCGCGAACTGATGGGTAATCAGGTTTTCGCGCATCAGTTCCTGATAAAGCGCATCCGCGACATCATCCTCAATCACCAGAGAGTGCCCGCTGCTCAGGCCGTAACGCGCCACAAAGGTGTCGTCAACTTTGGCTTCGATATCCACCAGCGTCTGATCGATACCCACCACCCAGGAGGCGCTGGTCTCATTGACAGGCTGAATTTGTTGCAGGAGGGGATCGCGAGCGTTAACGGGGAAATAGTGCCTGGATTTGCGTTTACCGGGAAATTTCATGAGTTGCGGTCAGGTAGCTGTGAACAAGCGAAGAATACTAGCATATTCCCCGCCTGTTCGCTGCTCTGTGCACTCAGCGGTAAGGGGCGGTCAGGTTGACCATCATCTCGATGTGCTGCGGCTGAGCGTTCAGCGCCGGGATGTATTCGTACTTCTCCCCGCCCGCTTCGAGGAACACCTCTTTGTTCTGCACCGCAATCTCTTCGAGGGTTTCCAGGCAATCTGCGGCAAAGCCCGGGCACATCACCTGAATGTGTTTCATGCCCTTCTCACCCAGCATTTTCAGGGTTTCATCGGTGTACGGCGTCAGCCATGGCTCGCGGCCAAAGCGTGACTGGAACGTCATCATCACTTTATCGTGCGAGATACCCAGCGCGGACACCAGTTCACGTGTGGTATCGCGGCAGCGCTGAGGATAATCATCACCTTCGTCAGCGTAACGCTGTGGAATGCCATGATAGGAAAGCAGCAGTAAATCCGGTTCGCCATGTTCGGCAAAGGAAGCTCGTGCGCTGTCCGCCAGTGCCTGAATGTAGTCGCTGTCGTCGGCGTAATCACGAATAAACGAAACGCCCGGAATATGGCGTTTAGGGGCGAGAATGCGAGCCAGTTCATCCCACACGGCAGCTACCGTTGAGCAGGAGTACTGAGGATAAAGCGGCAGCACGACAATGTGTTCCACATCCTGCGCCAGCAATTCTTCCACCGCGCTTTCCAGTGAAGGCGAGCCATAGCTCATGCCCAACACGACGGGCGTGCCCGGCAGACGCTTTGCCAGCGCCTGTTGTTGCTGGCGGCTGTAAACCAGCAGCGGAGAGCCTTCATCCATCCAGACAGATTGATAGAGTTTTGCCACTCGCGGCGAGCGAATCGGCAAAATCACCCCACGCAACAACGGCCACCACAGTAAGCGGGGCGTATCCACCACACGTTTATCGCTCAGGAACTGGCGCAGATAGCGGCTTACCGCCGCAGGAGTGGGTGCATCGGGCGTGCCGAGGTTTGCTAACAGAATGCCGGTTTTCGTCTGACGCATTACCGCCTCTTAACTGTTTAAATGGCTGATAATTGTAACGGAAAAGAGAGAAAGAAGAACTAATTGCTGCGAAAGGTGAGCGGGGGCGCGAGCAGGCCTACAAAAGAGGCCTGTGGAAAACCGTAGGCCGGGTAAGCTTGCGCCACCCGGCACTTGCCACGGAATTAACCGAGGATTTTAGCCAGTTCAGCACGAACGTCAGCCACGGCCTGAGTGCCGTCAACTTTGGCATACTTCGTATTGCCAGCCTGCGCTTCTTTGGAGTAGTAGCCGATCAGCGGCGCGGTCATCTGATGGTATTCCACCAGGCGCTTACGCACGGTTTCTTCCTGATCGTCTTTACGGGTGGTCAGCTCTTCGCCAGTCACATCATCTTTACCTTCAACCTTAGGCGGGTTGAATTTGATGTGATACACACGGCCAGAAGCCGCGTGTACGCGACGACCCACGATACGATCCACGATCAGTTCGTCCGGTACGTCGAACTCCAGCACGTAATCCACTTTGATGCCCGCTTCTTTCATGGCATCAGCCTGTGGAATGGTGCGTGGGAAGCCGTCCAGCAGGAAACCGTTACGGCAATCTTCCTGCGCAATGCGCTCTTTCACCAGGGCGATCACCAGCTCATCAGTCACCAGCTTGCCAGCGTCCATGATGTCTTTCGCCTGTTTGCCCAGCTCGGAGCCAGATTTGACTGCAGCACGCAGCATGTCACCGGTGGAGATTTGCGGAATACCGTACTTCTCCATAATGAACTGCGCCTGAGTTCCTTTACCCGCGCCCGGAGCGCCAAGCAGAATAATACGCATCGCGAAAATCCCCTCAAATGTTGGTTCAATTTTTCAAAAGCGCTAAACGATACCACCAGACGGCGGCTCGCTCAAGGAAGGCGGGACGGCTGAAACGGTTAATGGGGGGAATAATTTTGGCGGCGGAGTGGTTGCCCCTCACCCTAACCCTCTCCCCGGCTGTCTCTTATACACATCTCAGATTGCGGCTTTATTGCCGCGATCTGAGAAATACAGCAGGTTGTTTTTAAAGGAATTTTTTTTGAGCTACATACATACATTCAAAAAACAATCTTTTTATAAAACAACATGATACAGACTTGTGTATAAGAGACAGCTCCCCGGAGGGGCGAGGGTATGATTTGCTCCCTCTCCCTTTCAGAGAGAGGGCCGGGGTGAGGGTTACGTGATTACGACACCAACAGCTGGTTCATACGCTTGATAAACAGGTTCGGATCTTCCAGCGTGCCGCGCTCTGCCAGCAGCGCCTGATCCAGCAGCAGCTCGACCCATTCGCCGAATTGCGTTTCGTCCTGCACATCCGCCGCACGTTTCACCAGCGCATGATCCGGGTTCAGTTCAAAGATGTACTTCACTTCCGGGACGCTCTGGCCCGCAGCGGCGAACAGTTTCGCCATCTGGGTGCTCATTTCGTCCGCTTCGGTGGTCACGATGGCTGGCGTATCGGTCAGACGGTGCGTCAGACGGACTTCTTTCACACGCTCACCCAGCAGGGTTTTCACGCGCTCGATGAACGGCGTCAGTGCCTTCTCGGCTTCTTTGGTGGACTCGTCCACTTCATCCGCCAGCTTATCCAGCGACTCATCTGCCTTCGCCACGGACTGGAACGGCTTGCCGTCGAACTCGGTCAGGTAGCTCATCATCCACTCATCAATGCGGTCAGAAAGCAGCAGCACTTCGATGCCTTTCTTGCGCAGCAATTCCAGATGCGGGCTGCTCTTCGCAGCGGCATAGCTGTCGGCGGTGATGTAGTAAATCTTCTCCTGCCCTTCCTTCATGCGAGACACATACTCTTCCAGAGAGACAGTCTGCGCCGAAGAATCGGTGTGAGTAGAAGCAAAGCGAAGCAGTTTGGCGATCGCCTGCTGGTTAGCGCTGTCTTCTGCCGGGCCTTCTTTCAGCACCAGGCCGAACTGTTTCCAGAAGGTCTGGTATTTTTCCGCGTCGTCTTTCGCCAGTTTTTCCAGCATCTGCAGGGCACGTTTGCTCAGTGCGTTACGCAGATTGCGGGTCACGCTGCTGTCCTGCAGGATTTCACGGGAAACGTTCAGCGGCAGATCGTTGGAGTCAATCAGGCCACGGACAAAGCGCAGGTAGTTCGGCATGAACTGCTCCGCTTCATCCATAATGAACACGCGCTGGACGTACAGTTTCAGGCCGTGTTTATGGTCACGGTTCCACATGTCCCACGGTGCCTGCGCCGGGATATACAGCAGGCTGGTGTATTCCTGCTTACCTTCCACGCGGTTGTGGCTCCACGCCAGCGGGTCGGTAAAGTCGTGCGCGATATGCTTGTAGAACTCGTTGTACTCTTCGTCTTTGATTTCCGCTTTGTTGCGGGTCCACAGCGCCTGCGCCTTGTTGATTTTCTCCCAGGAGACGATGGTTTCGCCGTCTTTTTCTTCCTGAGTTTCAATCTCTACCGGCAGCGCGATGTGGTCGGAGTATTTGCTGATGATCGAGCGTACGCGCCAGTCGTTGAGGAAATCATCTTCGCCTTCACGCAGGTGCAGAGTGATTTCGGTCCCGCGATCGGCTTTGGTGATGTCCGCTACGGTGTATTCGCCTTCACCGTGGGATTCCCAGAACACGCCGTTCTCTGCGCTGTCGCCCGCCGCACGGGTACGTACGGTGACTTTGTCGGCCACGATAAACGCAGAGTAGAAGCCCACACCAAACTGACCAATCAACTGGCTGTCTTTCGCCTGATCAGAGCCCATGGACTGCAGGAAGGCTTTGGTGCCTGATTTGGCGATGGTGCCGAGATGGTCGATAACGTCATCACGGTTCATCCCAATGCCGTTATCGGCGATGGTCAGCGTGCGGTTTTCTTTATCAAAAGAGACGCGCACGCGCAGGTCGCCATCGCCTTCATAGAGGCTGGCGTCAGAGAGCGCGCGAAAACGCAGCTTATCCGCCGCATCGGAGGCGTTGGAAATCAGTTCACGCAGGAAAATTTCTTTATTCGAATAGAGAGAATGGATCATCAGGTGCAGAAGCTGTTTCACTTCTGACTGGAAACCACGGGTTTCTTGTCCTTTCATAGGGAAAATTCCTCAATGCCAATGTTTACAGTGTAAAAAAGCGTTGAGGGAGATATGAGGCTCGGCGAGGATGATTTCAAGCGGAGGCGAGAAGAAGCGCCTCCGTTTGTTCAGAATTTAATCTTGTGACGGCCGGCAAGGGAGTGAGACAACGTGGTGCCATCCACCATTTCCAGCTCGCCGCCAACCGGCACGCCGTGCGCGATGCGGCTGGCCTCAACGCCATACTGACCACACAGTTCAGCGATGTAGTTCGCCGTTGCTTCGCCTTCTACCGTTGGGTTGGTGGCGAGGATAACTTCTTTCATTTGTTCGCTGCTTAAGCGCTGCTCCAGCCTGTCGAGACCGATATCGTCCGGCCCAATGCCGTCGAGCGGAGACAAGTGGCCCATCAGCACAAAGTAGCGACCAGAAAACTGCCCTGTTTGCTCGATGGCGTAGATGTCCGCCGGGCTCTCTACCACACAAATCTGTCCATTTTCCTGACGACGCGGGTTCGAACAGATGTTGCACACATCCTGCTCGGTAAACGTCCGGCAATCGGCACAGTGACCAATCTCTGACATTGCACGGGTCAACGCCTGCGCCAGGCGCATTCCGCCGCTGCGATCGCGTTGTAACAGAGTGAACGCCATACGCTGCGCGGATTTCGGGCCAACGCCCGGCAGGCAGCGTAACGCTTCCATGAGGGTGGTAAGTAAAGGACTGGTTTGCATCGCTCAGACTTCTGAAAAAAGAGTGGGCCATAGCCTAACATTAGCCCCGGCGGCGGGCATAGAAAAAGATCCCTCTGCACCGTCACCCGTGCAGAGGGACACCCTCAAGCGCGTTGAGAATCCAGTTGTTCCTGATGCGTCACCACATCCTGAGCTTTCTGGTAGCTTTCAATCAGTAAGGAATATTCGGTGAACACGCCGGTCCACAAATTCGCCCAGTCGAGCGCGTCTTCTCGCTTCCAGGTGTGCTGAATTTCCGCCACTACCGCAGCCATATCCAGCGGCACCACACCGGCCTGCATCACCCGCGCCAGCGTAATTTCCTGCGCCATTTTGGAGTAAGTGCCAGAGGCATCGATGACAGCGAAAACTTTATAGCCTTCTGCTGCCGCGCTGATGGCCGGGAACGCCATGCAAACACTGGTAACCGTACCGGCAATAATGAGTGTTTTACGCCCGGTCGCCTTCACGGCAGCGACAAATTCCGGGTTATCCCAGGCGTTGATTTCCCCCTTACGTGGAACGTACTGCGCATGCGGCGCGTACTGATGAATTTCCGGGATCAGCGGCCCATTCGGCCCTTGCGGGACGGAGGCCGTGGTCACGACAGGGATTTCAGCCAGTGTCGCCATTTTCGCCAGTACAGTGGCGTGGGTACGCAGCGTGGTCATTGGCATATCGTGCACCAACTGGAACAGGCCGCTTTGATGATCAATCAGCAACAACACCGCGTCGCTGGCGTCAATCATCGGTTTTTGTCCGTTAAAATTTGCAGGGTTCATGATTCAATTCTCCGTTTCTGTTGAAAATAAACGGCTACCTCCCTGGCAGCCGTTCACGTTTACGCCACCGACTGGCCAAATCGCCCTTGGTTGAAATCGTCAATGGCCTGGTTTATTTCTTCACGAGTGTTCATGACGAACGGCCCGTAACCTTCCACTGGCTCATTCAGCGGTTCGCCGCTGAGCACCAGCACCACGGCATCATTGTTGGCTTCAAGCGCCACGCCCTCGCCTTTGGCATCCAGCACCACCAGTTGCGCTTCCCGCGCAACCTCTTCGCCATTCACCATGACAGTGCCTTTGAGCACCACCAGCGCGGTATTCCAGCCATCCTGAAGGTGCAGATGCGTCACGCCCTGCGCGTTCAGGCGTAAATCGAGAATTTGCATCGGCGAAAAGGTGTTGGCTGGGCCTTTGTGGCCGTCCAGTTCGCCAGCAATCACTCGCGCCAGGCCTGCACTATCAGGCAGTGTCACCTGCGGAATATCCGCATCCGTGATCGGCTGATACGCAGGCGGCGTGTTTTTCGCCTTCGCCGGAAGGTTCACCCAGAGCTGCACCATTTCCAGCGTGCCGCCTTTTTCGCTGAACGCGGGAGAGTGAAACTCTTCATGCAGAATTCCGCTGCCCGCCGTCATCCATTGCACGTCACCCGGCCCGATAACACCACCGCCTCCGCTGGAATCACGGTGTGCGACTTCGCCTTTATAGACAATGGTGACGGTTTCAAATCCACGATGAGGATGCACATCCACGCCACGCTGGCCTTTGTTGCTCGGTTTGAATTCAGCGGGCCCTGCATAGTCCAGCAGCAAAAACGGGCTGAGCTGCTGCGCGAATTTTGCGTAGGAAAACAGGGAACGCACCGGGAACCCGTCACCCACCCAATGCGATTTCGGGGCTGAGTAAACGCCAAGAATCGATTTCATGTTTCTCTCCTGTGCAATGTCATGCGATGGGATAAAGCTTATCGGCAAGACAGTGATTGCGGTAGACTGCCAAAATGAACACAGTGTTCTACAAACAGGACAAAGGTTATGCAGGATCTCAACGATTTGTGGTATTTCGCGCAGGTGGTAGAACAAGGAGGGTTTTCCCCGGCTAGCCGGGCGATTGGGATACCGAAATCTCGCCTCAGCCGCCGCATTGCACTGCTGGAAGAACGGCTGGGGACTCGCTTGCTACAGCGCTCAACACGGAGCTTTACGGTCACGGACGCCGGGCAGCTGTTCTATCGCCACTGCAAAGCGATGATCATCGAAGCAGAAGCCGCGCAAGAAGCGATGGAAACCCTGCACGCCGAGCCCTGTGGCTTGATTCGCCTGACCTGCCCTGTCGCGCTGTTGCATGTCCATATTGGTGAGATGCTGGCGCAGTTCATGCTCAAGTTCCCGCACGTGACGGTGCAGCTCGAAGAAACCAACCGCCGCGTGGACGTCGTGAACGAAAACATCGATCTGGCGATCCGCGTGCGTCCTCTGCCGCTGGAAGACAGTGACCTGGTGATGCGCAAATTGGCGACACGTAATATGTGTCTGGTGGCTAGCCCGAGTTTGGTCGCTCAATTTGGCCTGCCCTCTTCCCCAGCCGATTTGCAACACTGGCCAAGCCTGGCGCGGGCTCACGCTCAGAACCACTATCGTTGGTTTTTGATTGGGCCTGAACAGCAGGAAGCGACAATTCATCATCAGCCGCGCTTTATCACCACCGATATGATTGCCCTGAGAACCGCCGCCGTCGCGGGCGTTGGCGTGGTCCAGTTGCCGTTATTGATGCTGGATGAACAGCTTAAAGAAGGGAAACTCGTTCAGTTGCTGCCCGAGTGGCGGGCAAAGCAGGAAATCATCCATATCGTCTATCCCTCACGACGCGGACAATTGCCTGCGGTTCGGGCGTTGATTGATTTTCTGGCTGAGCGTTATGAGGCGTTGGTGGAGAACTAAAAACAAAAAGGGCGACATCGCTGTCGCCCTTTGACCGTTATCAGAACGGCATCTTAAAGCCTGGTGGCAGTTGCATCCCGGAGGAGACAGACGCCATTTTCTCTTTCTGGGTTTCTTCAATACGGCGAGCCGCATCGTTGAACGCCGCAGCGACCAGGTCTTCCAGCATCTCTTTGTCGTCTTCCATCAGGCTTGGGTCAATCTCAACGCGGCGGCAGTTGTGCGCCCCATTGATGGTGACTTTTACCAGGCCAGCGCCAGACTCACCGGTCACTTCCAGTTGAGCGATCTCTTCCTGGGCTTTTTGCATTTTTTCTTGCATCTGCTGGGCCTGTTTCATCAGGTTACCCAGACCGCCTTTTCCACCAAACATAGGCTTATCTCTCAGTCAGTCATGTTAAAGGTTCAACCGCAAGCCGGGCTTACAGTCAAATGGGTCGTATACTTTCTTCATCCAGATCCGCATCAAAGAATCGGCGCAGGGTCTGGATGTTGTTATCTGCCACAATCGCCTCACGCGCCTGTGCGAGCTTCTCTTCATAAATGGCCTGACGCCACTCCAGCGGCGTACGTACCGCCGGATTATCATCTTCCACGAGGGTCAGTTCAACCGGAGAACCGCTTAATTCGCTCAGCGCTTCGGTCAGCGTCTTGAGCGCTCCGGCATTGTTCAGGTGTCGTTGCGAGGGACGCAGATGCAGACAAATTGCCGCTCCGTTCTGCTCTTTCCACGCATTTAACGCCACCTGCTCTACCAGTTTAGGCAATTTCATCTGGCTGACTTCAGCCGCCCAACTGTCACGCTCAACGGCTTCAACCGCCAGCTTAGCCGCCAGCTCTGGCGTTTTCTCATGCTCCAGCGCTTTTTTCAGCGCTTTCGGCGTGGCGACCTCTTCCTTCACCTCTTCAGTGAGGGTGGTCGCTTTCCAGCGGTAGGCTTCTTTTTTCTGCGGACGTTGAGCTTCAAGCGCAGACGCTGCCGGGCGCGCCTGCACGCGTTCCGTCACCGAGGCCAGTCTCTCGAGCGCAGCACTGTTCACCGGCCGCGCGCGGGATGCGGTGGCCGGCTCATTCTTTTTTGCTTTGGGTGCTCCCTGAGCGCGTTGCAGCTGATTGCGGGCCGCCAGCACCTGGCTGGTGGAATCCGGCAATGCTTCGTTCTGATATGCGGGCGCAGCCGGTGCCTGTTGTTGCGGCACTTGCGTTGGGTGCATCACCGCCGTTGGCGTAACGGGCGCGAACGATTGAGGCTGCACCTCTGGCTCCGGCAGCGGCTTGCGAGGATGGAACGCCAGCGCACGCAGCAGCGTCATTTCAATGCCCATCCGACGATCTGGCGCGTAAGGCAGTTCTTTGCGGCCAATCAGCAACGTCTGGTAGTAAAGCTGAATATCAGCAGGCGGCACGGTGCGAGCCAGTTCGCGCATGCGGTGCTCGACAATCGCCATGTCGCTGCCGAGGGCAGAAGGCGAAAGCTGCACCATCGCAATGCGGTGCAGCAAACTTTGCATCTCGACCAGCAGGGCTTCCCATTCGATACCACGGGCAGCCGCTTCGTGGATCAGCGTCATCACCTGCTCGCCATTGGCGGCCACCAGCGCTTCAATCAGCGACAGCGCCTGATCGTCATCCAGCGTGCCCAGCATGGTGCTGACGCTGGCGGCGCTCAGCTGGCCGTCACCGCTGGCAATCGCCTGATCGGTCAGGCTCAGCGCATCACGCAGGCTGCCATCCGCCGCACGGGCGATAAGCTGAAGCGCACGCGGCTCAGCGGCAATCTTCTCTTCCGCCAGAATGTGTTCGAGCTGATCGCGAATCTGATCGACATCGAGCGCTTTGAGGTGAAATTGCAGGCAACGCGACAGGATAGTCACCGGCAGCTTTTGCGGATCGGTGGTCGCCAGCAGGAATTTCACGTGTGAGGGCGGCTCTTCCAGCGTTTTCAACAGCGCGTTAAAGCTGTGACGCGAGAGCATGTGCACTTCATCTATCAAATAGACCTTGAAGCGGCCACGCGCGGGCGCGTACTGAACGTTGTCCAGCAGGTCACGGGTGTCTTCAACTTTGGTGCGCGAGGCGGCGTCGATCTCAATCAGATCGACAAAACGGCCCTGTTCGATTTCACGGCAGTTATCGCAAACGCCACAAGGGGTGGCGGTGATGCCGCTTTCGCAGTTCAGCCCCTTTGCCAGCAAACGGGCAATGGAGGTTTTACCGACGCCGCGCGTGCCGGAAAAGAGATACGCATGATGGAGTCGACCGGACGTCAGGCCGTTCGCCAGTGCGGTCAGCACATGTTCCTGACCGACGACGTCAGCAAAGGTTTGTGGTCGCCATTTTCGGGCTAAGACCTGATAACTCATTGGCAGGCTCTGAAACGCTGGAAGGTGGAATACAGGAGGGTAATGCTATCACAAACTGCGAATAAACCCTAGATTAGCGCCAGCCTCGAAGGCGTTCTCAACATGAAAATCCAGGAAAATCAATTTATTGATTTTCGGCTGCTAACCACAAAGAAGGAAAAAACACGCTTTTTCCTTCTTTGTTAAAACCTTCCACAGCCTCACCCGTTGGGCGAGGCTGTGGAGGTGCGGATCAATGACCCGGGAACGGGACCAGGCTATAGCAATTAATGCCCTGGTTTTCCAGGCGCTGCTCACCACCCAGATCGAACAGATTGATGATGAACGCCGCGTCGGTGACTTCACCGCCCAGACGACGAATCAGCTTCACGGTTGCTTCGATGGTGCCGCCGGTCGCCAGCAGATCGTCCACCACCAGCACTTTGTCGCCTGGTTTGATGGCATCAACGTGGATTTCCAGCTGATCGGTGCCGTATTCCAGTTCGTAGCTCTCCGCGATGGTTTCGCGTGGCAGTTTGCGCGGTTTACGCACTGGCACAAAACCTACTTCCAGCGCCAGCGCAACCGGAGCACCAAACAGGAAACCACGTGCCTCAGTTCCCACCACTTTGGTGATCCCAGCGTTTTTGAAACGCTCCGTCAGCAGTTCAATGCTGAGCGCATAGGCTTTCGGGTCTTCCAGTAAGCTGGTGACATCACGGAAAAGGATGCCTGGCTTCGGATAATCCTGGATGCTTTTGATGCTGTTTTTCAGAAATTCAAGCTGCTGTGCAGTTGCGGTCATAGGTGTATGCCTGATTAAAACGGTGTAACTCACAAGGCGCATTTTACTTTAGTTCAAAGTTACATTTGATTAACTTTTAACCCATTGCACCCGTGCTCGAAAACGCCAGAATGTACTGGCAGTCATCGATAAATGCAATAACCATTGCGACCATTATTCTTTTTGTTGTTTTGCATCAACCACGGGAATTCGCCACATAAAAATCAGCAGGCAGGCCAGGATAACCAGCAGCAGAATGCGCACCCACAGGATCTTCACCATCCACAGGGAAAACGCGAAAGTGATAAGAATCATTGCGATGGCGCGCGGCTTTGCCCCCGGCGGCATCGCTTTATGCTGCTGCCAGTGGCGTAAATAACCGCCAAACCAGGAACGATAAAGCAGCCAGGCATGAAAACGAGGCGACGACCGGGCAAAGCACCAGGCCGCCAGCAGGATGAAGGGCGTCGTCGGCAACAGCGGCAAAAACACACCCAACGTGCCTAACACTACCGCCAGCCAGCCAATGATGTTTAGAATAGTCCGTTTCATCGTGATAAGGGTTATCAAACCGAACGGCAAATGTAGCACAGGCATGCGTGAAATCGCTGGAGAAAAAGATGAGAACAGACCTGTTACTGCAATCGCTGGAGACCCAACTTTCAAGGCTGGAAGCCGACATTGCGCCAGTGGCCTTTCATGCCACGCTCGGTGCTCGTTTTGACAGACAGTTATTTCGCACTCGCAGCTCATTTTTGCAGGCCTGTGTGGAAGAAGCACGAGGCAATCTGCAAGCGTTGCGTCATGCCGTCGCACAACAGCAATTCGAGCAAGTCCAGTGGCTGGCGGAACATCTGGTCGCCCAACTGGAAGCCATCGCCCGCGAAAGCGCCGCCTGGCAGCTACGCGGCTGGGATAATGGCTCCCCCGCATTGACACGCTGGCAGAGAAAACGCCTGCAACATCAGGATTATGAGCGGCGGCTGCTAGAGATGACACAGCAGCGTCGACGGCAACTTGCGCAAGCCACAACGCTTGAAGATCAGCAACGGCTCGCGCGGGAAGTGGAGGTGTTTAGCACCAGACTTAAACGCTGCCGCGATGCGCTGGAAAACATAGAAAACGTACTGGCGCGAATGACGCGCTAGCAGGAGGAAGGATGTCGCTGGAAAACGCCCCGGATGATGTGAAGCTGGCTGTGGATTTAATTATGTTGCTGGAAGAGCACGCACTGGCCCCGGAAACGGTGCTGAGTGCTTTAGAAATGGTGAAGCGGGATTTTGAGCGTAAGTTACAGGGAGATTCACCCTCTCCCCTGCCCTCTCCCTGAGAGAGAGGGAGTCAAAAGAAGACGCCCCCATGTCACTGAGGGAGAGGGAGAGGGGGAAAAAGCGGGTGCTATGCCTGAGAAGGCGTCGGATCGTCCCCTTTCACTTCACGCTTCACTTCCCTCACTTCATCACCCTTCTCGTTGCGCAGGTGCACTTCAAGCTGATTAAAGGCAATGTTGATGCCGTTCTCGCGGCACAAGCGGTCAATGGTACGGTTCAGTTCATCGACGGTATAGCTGCGATCTCGCAGCTCACGCACATACAGGCGTAGCTCGTGATCGAGCGTGCTTGGGCCAAAGGTGGTGAAGAAGACTGATGGTTCCGGCTCGTGCATCACTTTTGGATGATCGTTGGCGGCTTTCAGCAGGACTTCTTTCACCTTGTCGAGATCTGACCCATACGCCACACCAAGGCGGATAACTACGCGGGTGATCGTATCGCTTAGCGACCAGTTGATCAGGCGCTCGGTCACGAACGCTTTGTTCGGGATGATGACTTCTTTGCGGTCGAAATCTGTAATCGTCGTGGCACGAATACGAATTTTGCTAACAGAACCCGAGAACGTTCCGATGGTGACCGTATCGCCGATGCGCACCGGACGTTCGAACAGAATGATCAGACCGGAAACGAAGTTCCCGAAAATCTCCTGCAAACCAAAGCCAAGACCGACTGACAACGCAGCAGCAAGCCATTGCAGTTTGTCCCATGACACCCCAAGTGAGCCAAAGACCGTCATCGCCCCGACGGCAATGATGACGTAATTCAGAATGGTGGTGATGGCATAAGATGCGCCCTGACGCATGTTCAGACGCGAGAGCACAAGCACTTCCAGCAGACCCGGCAAGTTGCGAATCAACGCCCAGGCGACCGCTAACGAGATCAGCGCGAACAGAATACTGCCCAGCGTGACGTTGCGGATAACCTCTGCCCCCGCCTCGCTGGCGTTGTAATGCCACAGGGTAATGCTGTCGAGATAAGCGAAGACGGTGATTAAATCCGACCAGATAGCCCAGAACACCACGCCAAACAGCGCCACCATCACCAGCATGGTGATGCGCAATGTTTGCTGGTTTACGTCTTCCAGCGCAATGGTCGGTTCTTCCTGCGGTTCCGCCCCTTCAGCGCCCTCTTTCACCAGATGCTGACGGCGAGCCAGCGCACGGCGATAAGCAATACGGCGAGCCGCAACGCTCAGACCGCGCAGAACGGTTTGATAAAGCAGGTTCCACAAGATGACCAGATAGACGGTTTCAATCCAGCGCCCCGCCAGACGCAGCGTGGTGTAGAAATACCCCGTTGCCGTCAACACCAGCAGCGCGACAGGCACAATCGCCAGTACGGTGATGGTGAGCAAACGCAGGCTATGCGACTCTTTATCACGCCAGGCGTCGCGGCACATCGGCATGATTAGCACGGCTATCAGCAGCAGGTTGAGGAAAATAACAAACTGGCCCAGCGCGTCATCCATCAGATGCAGCGGAGACAACTCCGCCTCAACGGACCAGAAATGCAGTGGCAACAACGCCAGGCTGATACGCACAATCTGCCGACGCCAGTGGCTGGTCAGCTGCGGTGGCATGTTGAAATGCCGCACGGCAACGCCGTCTTTTTCCAGTACTTTCCAGCACACGCCGAACACCAGCCAGAACAGCGCCAGTTTTTTACTGAATGCCCACAGCAGATCGCTGACGTTCAACTGCATGGTCAGCAGAATCAACCCTGCCGCGAGAATGAGCATCACCACCGGCAGGGCGCGAATCAGGTCGATAAGAATCGCTTTCGGCGTGTGCAACTGGCTGTCGTTACGCAGTTGCCCGACTTCTGAAGCCAGCTTTGCCTGATAGTTATGCAGCCATTTCAGCCGCCAGCGAATTAGCCCGGCAATCAATAACAGCGGCAATCCGGCGAGGAAAGCGACAAAGACCGCAGGCCAGGCTTTCTGCCAGTTAACGGTCAGCTTCATTTTGCTGAACTGGTCTTTCAGCGCCGACGGGAAAGATTTGATCCAGCCCCAGTCCATCGGCTTGTTGCTGTTCACCCAGAAAATTTGCTGAGTCAGAATGGAACGCAGGCTTTTCGATACGCTCATCAGCTGCTGCTGGTTCACCTGCAGGTTGATAGCCATCATCAGCTGGTTACCCAACTGTTTGTTCATCTGATCCAGCAGCTCACGGCGCATATCAACAACCTGCGTTAATGCATCGGTCACTTCGTCGTTCACTTCGCCGGTATGCCCCTCTTCCAGCTTCGACACGTAATCATCGCTCTGGAACAGCGCGTCACGCTGCTGGTTGACTTCAAACTGCTCAAGACGCAAATCCGCGATGCGGTTGGTCATGTCTTCCAGCTCATCGGCGGAAGGCAACGTTTGTTGTTCCTGATACAGAATGCGCGACAGCAGCAGGCTGCCTTTGAGCATGGAAATTTGTTCTTTGATATTACGTTCGGACTGCAGCGCCCTGTCGAGCCAGTTTTTCACACGGATGTTTTGCTGTACCAGCTGGTTGCCATTTTCGGTCGCTTTGATCAAGCGTTCGCTGAGCTGATGATTGATATCAAGCTCCTGTTTCACCAGCGGGTTGGCCTGAATACGGGCGGCATCATCCGGAGAAACCGCTTCCTGCGCCGTTTTTTCTGTCAGCGTCAGGCGTTTGCTGTTCACCGCTTCCTGTAAGAGCTGAAGCTGATGTTGCAGGCGGTTGCTGTTGGCAGTCACATAGTCTCGTTGCTTTTGCAGAGCATCCTGCAGCGCGGTATTGCCTGAAAGGCTTTTGCGTTGCTGATCGAGTTCGGCATTCAGCAAGGCTTGCTGCACCAGCAGCATGGTTTGCTGAGTGGGACGCAGCGCATCTTCGCCCACCGTCGTGCCGTTGAGTCGATTACGAATCTGCTGTAACTGCTGCGAGGCGTTATACATCGCGTTCTGCACACGCTCTGGCTGCGTTTGCAGCGAAACCAGCTGGCTGTTATAGGTCGCGAGATCGTTTTGTGCGGTTTGCAACTGGTCCAGAACGTCTGAAATGCGTGCTTCCAGTTGGCGTACGGAGAGCTGATTCAGCGTTTTGCGGGTTTCGTCGTCGTTATCAAGCTCGCTTAAGGCATTCAGGTTGTCTGTCGCCTGACGCATTTTCAGCGGAGCCTGATCAATCTGCTGCTTAAGCTGGCTGGTCTCATCCTTTACCCGATCGATTTTGTCGAGCAGTTGCAGGGTGTCTGACAGATCCTGCTCAATGAGCTTATCCTGAGGCGTGAGTTCTTTTTTCCCGGTGAGCGAGGTCAGTTGTTTCTGAACATCGGCGCGATCGGGAAGATCGCTGCTGTTTTGCGCTCGTGCCTGGCTGGTCCCCATGGCGCCAAAGAAAAAGACCAAAACAATAATGAATGCGGAAAGTGGCTTCCGCCAGAAAATGTTGTGCAGCATAGTGTCGACATGAATGAGTTCAGGACCGGAATAACCGGGGACAAGTGCCGCCAGAGAATAGCATTTCTGCCTGGCGTCGAATAGCAGATCTCACCAGGAAAATTCTCGGACTCGTTCACGCCTTACTTCGTGGAACCCGCCCGCAGCGTCGGGCAGTACTGATACATCTCGAGCAACACGTCCACGTAAGCACGGGCTTCTTTTTTCAGATTGAAAGAGTCCGGCGAAAAAAGCCAGTTTTCAACAATTCCGGAAACATAGCTACGCATCAGAATCGCCGCACGCCGGGTCAATAAATCCGCGGGCAACTGCCCGGCATCCATACATGACTGTAAGGCCTGTTCGATGCGATCGTAACTCTCCAGACAGAGGTCGCGTTGAACCTGCTGCACCACGGCCATTTCGCCGACAAATTCACATTTATGGAAGATTATCTCCATTAGCAGACGTCGGCGCTCCTCTGACACTGTAGCTTCAAGAATATAAGCTAGAATCTCCCTAAGAACTGAGAGTGGATCGCCGGGGAATTTTGCCTGATACTCTGTTTCTAATGAGTCGATGCTAAGCTCCGAGAGCTGCCAGATTTCGCTGAAGAGATCTGATTTGTTTTTGAAATGCCAGTATATTGCACCGCGGGTCACGCCAGCCGCTTTTGCAATCTCGGCCAACGAGGTGGATGATACCCCCTGTTGAGAAAACAAACGCAGGGCAACATCAAGAATGTGTTGCCGTGTTTCCAGCGCTTGTTGTTTGGTTTTTCGTGCCATAGGTTAGTGAATTTACAGAGGTTAGATTTACATACATTTATGAATGTATGTACCATAGTACGACCATAATATAAAGCAGCAATGGGTTTGTGGACATTTGATCCATTGATCAATTTGAAATCGGACACTCGAGGTTTACATATGAACAAAAACAGAGGGTTAACGCCTCTGGCGGTCGTTCTGATGCTTTCAGGCAGCTTAGCGCTTACAGGATGTGACGATAAACAGGCTCAACAGGGCGCGGCCCAGACGCCAGAAGTTGGCGTGGTGACGCTCAAAACCGAACCTCTCCAAATCACGACTGAATTACCTGGCCGCACCAGTGCTTTCCGTATCGCAGAAGTTCGCCCTCAGGTGGGTGGCATCATCCTGAAACGTAACTTTACAGAAGGCAGCGATATTCAGGCTGGGGTGTCTTTGTATCAGATTGATCCCGCAACCTATCAGGCTGCCTGGGACAGCGCGAAAGGCGATTTAGCGAAAGCTGAAGCCGCTGCAAAAATCGCGCAACTGACCGTAAGCCGCTATCAGAAGCTGGTAGGGACCCAGTACATCAGTAAGCAGGATTATGATACTGCGCTGGCAGACGCTCAACAGGCCAATGCCGCCGTTGTGGCAGCCAAAGCGGCGACAGAAACGGCACGTATTAACCTGGCGTACACCAAAGTGACCTCGCCCATCAGCGGTCGTATTGGTAAATCGTCTGTCACTGAAGGCGCGCTGGTCCAGAATGGTCAGGCCGATGCACTGGCAACCGTTCAACAGCTCGACCCGATTTATGTCGACGTGACCCAGTCCAGCAACGATTTCCTGCGTCTGAAACAAGAGCTGGCTAGCGGCTCGCTGAAACAAGAAAACGGCAAAGCGAAAGTCAACCTCGTGACTCAGGACGGCATTACCTATTCGCAGAGCGGCACGCTGGAGTTTTCTGACGTCACCGTGGACCAGACCACCGGGTCTATTACCCTGCGCGCTATCTTCCCGAACCCTGATCATACCCTGCTGCCGGGCATGTTCGTCCGGGCGAAACTGGAAGAAGGCGTGAACCCGACAGCCTTGCTGGTTCCTCAGCAAGGCGTCACTCGTACACCACGCGGTGATGCCAGTGCGATGGTTGTCGGTGAAGGTGACAAAGTGGAAGTTCGCCAGATTACCGCCACTCAGGCGATTGGTGACAAATGGCTGGTGACCGACGGTCTGAAGCCAGGCGATCGCGTCATCATTACCGGTTTACAGAAAGTCAGACCGGGCGCCCAGGTCAAAGCGCAAGAAGTCACTTCTGACAATCAGCAGCAAACCCCAGGTCATGCCGCGTCAGAACAGCCTAAGTCTTAACTTAAACAGGAGACGTTAAGACATGCCTAATTTCTTTATCGATCGCCCCATTTTTGCATGGGTGATCGCCATTATTATCATGTTGGCAGGGGGACTTGCGATCCTCAAACTGCCCATAGCGCAATACCCAACGATTGCGCCACCGGCAATTGCCATCACGGCGATGTATCCCGGAGCGGATGCTGAAACCGTGCAGAACACGGTGACACAGGTTATCGAACAGAACATGAACGGTATCGATAACCTGATGTACATGTCTTCCAACGGTGACTCGACGGGTACAGCCACCATCACGCTGACCTTTGAATCCGGTACCGATCCGGATATCGCGCAGGTCCAGGTGCAGAACAAATTGCAGTTGGCAATGCCGCTTCTGCCGCAGGAAGTTCAGCAGCAAGGCGTGAGCGTTGAGAAAGCGTCCAGCAGCTTCCTGATGGTTGTCGGGGTGATTAACACCAACGGCACCATGACCCAGGACGATATCTCCGACTACGTTGCGGCCAATATGAAAGATCCTATCAGCCGTACTTCCGGCGTCGGTGATGTTCAGCTGTTCGGTTCTCAGTACGCAATGCGTATCTGGATGGATCCGAATAAACTGAATAACTTTCAGTTGACTCCTGTCGACGTTATCAGCGCGCTGAAAGCACAGAACGCCCAGGTTGCAGCCGGTCAGTTAGGCGGCACGCCACCAGTGAAAGGCCAGCAGTTGAACGCCTCAATTGTGGCGCAAACCCGTCTGACCAATACCGACGAGTTCGGCAAAATTCTGCTGAAAGTAAACCCGGACGGTTCGCAGGTCCGCCTGCGTGACGTGGCGAAAATTGAGCTTGGCGGTGAGAACTACGACGTTGTCGCCAAATTCAACGGCCAACCGGCATCCGGTTTGGGGATAAAACTGGCAACTGGCGCGAACGCGCTGAACACTGCCGATGCTATCCGCGCTGAACTGAAACACATGGAGCCGTTCTTCCCGTCAGGTCTGAAAATCGTTTACCCGTACGACACCACCCCGTTCGTGAAGATCTCCATTCATGAAGTAGTGAAAACGCTGGTCGAAGCGATCATCCTCGTGTTCCTCGTGATGTATCTGTTCCTGCAGAACTTCCGCGCGACGTTGATCCCGACCATCGCAGTACCGGTCGTATTGCTGGGGACGTTCTCGGTCCTGTCCATTTTCGGCTACTCGATAAACACCCTGACGATGTTCGGGATGGTGCTCGCCATCGGCCTGCTCGTGGATGACGCCATCGTGGTGGTGGAAAACGTCGAGCGTGTGATGGCCGAAGAAGGGCTGCCGCCAAAAGAAGCAACCCGTAAATCCATGGGCCAGATTCAGGGCGCGCTGGTCGGTATCGCGATGGTGCTGTCAGCGGTATTCATCCCGATGGCATTCTTTGGCGGTTCCACCGGGGCGATTTATCGTCAGTTCTCCATCACGATTGTTTCAGCGATGGCACTGTCGGTACTCGTTGCATTGATCCTGACGCCTGCACTGTGTGCCACCATGCTCAAGCCCGTTCAGAAAGGCGGTCATGGCGAGCATAAAGGATTCTTCGGCTGGTTTAACCGCATCTTCGATAAGAGCACGCACCATTATACCGACAGCGTGGGCAACATTCTGCGCAGCACCGGTCGTTATCTGCTGCTCTATATCATCATTGTGGTCGGCATGGCCTACCTGTTCGTACGTCTGCCAAGCTCGTTCTTGCCAGATGAAGACCAGGGGGTATTCCTGACCATGGCGCAGCTGCCAGCGGGTGCCACCCAGGAGCGTACGCAAAAAGTGCTCGATGAGGTGACCGATTACTACCTCAACAAAGAGAAAGACAACGTGGAATCCGTGTTCGCGGTTAACGGCTTCGGCTTCGCTGGTCGTGGCCAGAACACCGGTATCGCCTTCGTTTCGCTGAAAGACTGGAGCCAACGACCCGGCGATGAGAACAAGGTCGAGGCCATTACCGGTCGAGCGATGGCGCGCTTCTCGCAGATTAAAGATGCGATGGTGTTCGCCTTCAACCTCCCAGCAATCGTTGAACTGGGTACGGCAACCGGCTTTGACTTCCAGCTGATTGACCAGGCAGGTCTCGGCCACGAAAAACTGACTCAGGCACGTAATCAACTGTTTGGCGAAATTGCCAGGCATCCTGATGTGTTCGTCGGCGTGCGTCCGAACGGTCTGGAAGATACGCCGCAGTTTAAAATCGATATCGATCAGGAAAAAGCACAGGCTCTGGGCGTGTCTATTAGCGACATTAACACTACGCTAGGTGCCGCCTGGGGCGGAAGCTACGTCAACGACTTCGTTGACCGTGGCCGCGTGAAAAAAGTGTATCTGATGTCCGAAGCGCCATACCGCATGCTGCCGAGTGATATTGGTAACTGGTATGTTCGCGGCAGTAATGGACAGATGGTGCCGTTCTCCGCCTTCTCCACTTCACGTTGGGAATACGGTTCACCGCGTCTGGAGCGTTACAACGGTCTGCCATCGATGGAAATCCTCGGTCAGGCAGCGCCAGGTAAAAGTACCGGTGAAGCGATGTTGCTGATGGAGGAACTGGCGAGCAAACTGCCAACCGGTGTGGGCTACGACTGGACCGGTATGTCCTATCAGGAGCGCCTGTCCGGTAACCAGGCCCCTGCCCTGTATGCGATTTCACTGATTGTCGTGTTCCTGTGTCTGGCGGCGTTGTACGAGAGCTGGTCTATTCCGTTCTCCGTTATGCTGGTCGTTCCACTTGGCGTTATCGGTGCGCTGTTGGCGGCGACGTTCCGCGGCCTGACTAACGACGTGTACTTCCAGGTAGGCCTGCTGACAACCATTGGCTTGTCGGCAAAGAACGCGATACTTATTGTGGAATTCGCCAAAGACCTGATGGACAAAGAAGGTAAAGGGTTGATTGAAGCAACGCTGGAAGCGGTGCGCATGCGTCTGCGCCCGATTCTAATGACTTCGCTGGCGTTTATCCTCGGGGTAATGCCGCTGGTTATCAGCTCCGGTGCAGGCTCCGGCGCACAGAACGCCGTAGGTACTGGCGTAATGGGCGGGATGATCACCGCGACCATACTGGCTATCTTCTTCGTGCCAGTGTTCTTTGTGGTTGTTCGTCGTCGTTTCAGTAAAAAGAACGATGATCTGGAACATAACCACCCGGTTGAACACCGTTAATTTGGCTAAGCCATAACGACAAAGGGCCGCATTCGCGGCCCTTCAGACTGCTGACAAAGAAGGAAAAAGCGTGGTTTTTCCTTCTTTGTGGTTATCAGCCGAAAATCAATAAATTGATTTTCCTTGTTTTTTTATTCGGTACCCTATGACAAATCTCATTCGTTAGAGGTTTGTCATCACTCTCAAGGGCCGCATTCGCGGCCCTTTCTTATCTCTTCAATCCCACTAAAATCGCACGTATTGCCTCTCTGTTTATATCTCCACAACAAACATCAGGGATATAATCTTAATATTCTGACACTTTTTCCGTAGCTATAAGCGATAACGTTGATTTTTATCTGAACTTGCTTAGGAATATTCTTAGCTTGCTAAGCCATTAAGAATAGTTTGCTAAGTCACTAAGAAATTTCACACGCATTCATTGCCCTCAGATAAACATAAGCTAATGAAAACTAAGCGTCCAACAGCATATTTAGTGAGCGAAACCTAAAATTTCAGGCATTAGAAATGCTTAAGATTTACGCAAGCTGAATGTCCGAAATAACGCTAATTGTAATTTTTCGTAATAGCGCGGTGAAATCTTTTTCAGAGTGGATTATAGTTAGAGTGTCAGGATAGAAGCATATGTTCCGGGTCAGACAGTTGTATCCATCCCACACGGTGTTTGTTGGTTTATCATAAGGGGATGCGCTATGGACGAATACTCGCCAAAAAGACATGATATTGCGCAGCTTAAATTTCTCTGCGAAACCCTGTATCATGATTGTCTGGTTAACCTTGAAGAAAACCGAACTGGCTGGGTCAATGACCCGACGTCGGCGCTTAATCTTCAGCTTAATGAACTGATCGAGCATATAGCCACCTTCGCACTTAATTACAAAATTAAGTATGATGAAGACAATAAATTGATCGCGCAAATTGATGAATATCTGGACGATACCTTTATGCTGTTCAGTAACTATGGCATTAATGCTGACGACCTGCAGAAATGGCGTAAATCGGGTAACAGACTTTTCCGTTGCTTCATCAACGTCAGCCGAGCGAATCCTGTAAGTCATTCTTGTTAAAATTATTACAACCAAAAAGGTAAAATGATGTCAGATAAACTTTTAACAAAAACCGATTATTTGATGCGTCTGCGACGTTGTCAGACTATTGATACGTTGGAACGTGTTATTGAAAAAAATAAATATGAACTTTCCGATAACGAACTGGCTGTTTTTTACTCAGCGGCAGATCACCGTCTGGCCGAACTGACCATGAATAAGCTGTACGATAAAATCCCTTCTTCTGTGTGGAAATTTATACGTTAATTATCCCTGTCAGCTAAAAAAAGACACGTCCTTATCTGTCTCCCTCAAGCGTACAGATGGCAGTGTGACAAATGTCACACGGCAACGCAGGGAACGTTCCCTGATTGCCGTAGACCTTATACTGTGACTCTCTCGCTAACAGGAGAATCACATGAGTGAAGAAAAACGCAAAATGCTCGCTGGAGAGCTGTATCGTCCGGGTGACGTCACCCTCCGGGCCGATCGTTTGCGGGCAAGAGAAATTTTGCATCGCTACAACCTTTCCTCGCCAGAAGAGAAAGCGTTACGTAGCAGCCTGCTCAGCGACTTACTGGGCTATGAGCATGGCGCTTATATCGAACCCACTTTCCGCTGTGACTACGGCTACAACATTCTCCTCGGTCGCAACTTCTACGCCAACTTTGACTGCATCATGCTCGACGTCTGCCCGATTCATATCGGCGACAACTGTATGCTTGCGCCCGGCGTACATATCTACACCGCCACTCATCCCCTCGATGCGCAGGAACGCGTAGGCGGAGCCGAATTCGGCAAACCCGTGACGATTGGCCACAATGTCTGGATTGGCGGACGTGCGGTGATCAATCCTGGCGTCATCATCGGCGATAATGCGGTGATTGCTTCCGGCGCTATCGTGGTGAAAGATGTCCCGGCGAATGCGGTGGTCGGTGGCAATCCGGCGCAAATCATTAAAATGCTCAACTGACTGTTATGCTTTTCTGCAACCAAACTGTTACTTTCCGCCTGAATCACGGCAACCTAAAATAGGGCATCACCCGATTCAGGCATAACAGAGGGCGCAGATGGCCGAAATCCAGCGACTGCTTACCAATACCATCGAAGAATTAAACAGCGCCGAGAAACGCGATAATCGTCCGCGCTTTAGCATCAGCTTTATTCGCCGCTTCCCTGGGCTGTTCCTGGCGATGTATCTCGGCTTTCTGGCGACGTACATCGTCATGCATCGTTCAGAAACGCTGGCGGATTCCCTGTGGCTACTGGTGGTGTTGTTTATCGTCCTCAACGGCTTTTTCTTTTTCGACGTCGCCCCGCGTTACCGCTACGAAGATATCGACGTGCTGGATTTTCGCGTCTGCTATAACGGCGAGTGGTACAACACTCGCTTTGTGCCAGATGAGCTCATCGAGCGCATTTTGCATTCCCCTCGCGTAGCCGACCCGCAGAAAAGCCAATTACAGAAAATGATGGCGACCAAAGGCGAGCTGTCGTTCTACGATATCTTCACCCTCGCCCGCGCCGAGACTGCGCAATAAGCTTATTCAGCGTCCGCATTCCAGAGATAAACTGGGATGCGGACGTATTGCCGTCCCCCAACACAAAGCCCGTTTTTCCACTGGAAGCGTCGAGGTAATAACGACTCAGCGCGGCAAGAGGCGCGCGCGAACGCCAACAGCGCCAGGTGGCGGGCAATTGCCGTGCACAGAGGCCCGATTCACCGTAACCAGGCAGCGTGCTACCCTCTTCCCTCAACACGCGATCCAGCAAACATCGCCACAGCGGTAGCGGAAAATAGTTCACCGCCGAAGTGCCAGGCGTGAACATAAAGGCAGGGGAATCGCGCCGGATGCCCGGTGGCAGTTGTACCAGCCTGGACGGCAGGTGTAGAAAGCGTCCTGCGGAATGTTCATCGCCTCTCCTCGTGGTACCACCACAATGCCCGTCAATGGTTCTTTTTAGGGAACCATCTTATCTCTATTCTGCAGGCGAGCGTTCATAAAAGGAGTGAGTATGAGTCAGAATAATGAGTTTGGTCAGCCGGTGGGCGATGCCCTTCCGGACTGGCAACCGCGTCAACATCCACAACGAGTCCCCCTTGAAGGCCGTTTGTGCAGGCTGGAGCCGCTGGCTGAACACCATGCGCAAGCACTGTTCTCAGCTTATCAACTGGCAGAAGATACGCGCAACTGGACATGGTTACTGCGTGAACCGGATACAAACGTTGAAAGCTATCAGGCGTGGGTGGCAAGTATTGCTGCGCTGCAGGACCCGATTCATTTTGCAGTGATCGACAAAAACACGGGGCAGCCCGTTGGCAGCCAGGCGCTGGTGATTAAAGGGCACAACCGGGATACCGACTGGTTCTCGATCATTGATAGCGAGTGGCCCGAAATCGACCATGCTATGCAGAAATGGCTTGCCGCCGGGAATTTTGGTCCCGACGGCAAGCAGGTAAGTTCCCTGGAAAGTTGGCGACAGCCAAAACGTTAACGTCTTTTCTTACGCCCCTGCACAGCTTTAAAGCGGGGGTTACTTTTGCAAATGACGTACAGCCGCCCTTTGCGTTTGACTATCTGGCAATCCGGATGGCGCTGTTTCGCGCTCTTCAGTGAGTTAAGCACCTGCATGGTTAGCCTCGTTTCGCATTAAGGAAACCAGCAAAACGCTGACGGAAGCGCGCTGTACTGCCTTCGCTGGAGAAGGTTTTCTGCTTCCCGGTGTAAAACGGGTGCGATTTGGACGACACTTCCAGGGTGATGTACGGATACGTTTCGCCTTCCAGCTCAATCTCTCTGTCCGTTCTGATGGTCGAGCCCACTTTAAAGTACTCGTTAGCACTGGTGTCGTGAAACACCACGGTACGATAGTGCGGATGAATGTCGGCTTTCATGATGAACCTCAATTGTTATAGTATAACATAACAATAAAATACGCCGACGCCTGAACAAGATCAACCCTGAATAAATCAGGGTTATTTATTAAGAAAAAGGAGCTGCCTGGCGGCGCTACGCTTGCGCAGGCCTACAATGCAACATAGAAACGTAGGCCGGGTCAGGCGCAGCCGCCACCCGGCAATGGCACATTACCGCTGCTCGCGCCCCACCAGCACTGTCGTCAGCGTGAAGGACAGCACCAGCGCGATAGCCACGCCGGACAGCGCGGGTTCGGTGATCCCCAGTGGTTTTTTTTATGGCGGCACGCCAACGGAATGATACGATCCCGAAAACCCTTCTTCCGGCGCCTGGTTCGATCAGGATCAGTACATGCGCAATACCAGCGGGTTATTCCGCGCCTGTTCGTGAATCCACGCCCCCAAACCCTGAACAATTCTGACCACCCCAATACTCGCCAGTTTTTCCAGCGCCTGACGCACGGTGAAACATTCCTCGGCCAGTTGCCGCTCCGGAGGCAGTTTGCACGGGCCGCCTTCGCTGTGCTGATAAATTTTACTGAGCAGATCCTGGGTGACGAACTCGTTCTTCTTCATACGTTGTTTTTCTCATTCTTGATCTCCGTAAGACAGCACGGGCTGGCAGCGCATATACTGGGTTAACTTTACGAAATTTGCGCTGAAAGGAAAGCAGGCTATGACAAATACCCGGTTGATTGCGCTTGTCATCACCGTGCTGTTTCTGGTCGTGCTGCTGCCTGTCACCCTGAGCATCTGGCTGGCGCATTATCAGGCACAAAAGGATTTTACCTACACGCTCGATGCGTATGGCGAGCGTGTCATCCAGCGTTCTCAGCAGGTGGCTGACCAGGCGAAACAAGCTATTCAGGTCATCAGCCAGTTCCAGGGCACGCCTTGCAGTGACGAACATTTAATGGCGATGCGCCGTATCGCTTACACCTGGCGTGATGTTCAGGAAGTGCTGTGGCTCGACGGATTGCAGCCCCGCTGTTCATCGATGGAAAAGCGCAGCGCTGAGATCGGGTTCCCCTCGACCTTCGGCCATACTCACGATGGCTACCGCGTCTGGCTGACCACCGATAACGACCTGGGTATCAAGCATGCCATGGTTGCGCTCGCCAACGAGCATTATATGGTGATGGTTGATCCCACGGCCTTTGTCGACGTGCTTCCTTTCTCATCGTGGAACATTAATGCTGCACTGATTGCCACCCGTAGCGGGCATATCATCGCGCAAAATGCCGACTTAACACCTCAGCTGTGGGAAAACGCCCGCCGTGATGGATTACGGGTGTTTGAACACCAGGGCATGATGTACAACCTGCGCGATTATCCGGAACTGGGCATCTCGCTGGTGGTCTGGGCCTCCACGGTTCCCCTCGCAGAAAGCTGGCATCGCCAGTTATTTATCTGGCTGCCGGTAGGCATTTTTATCAGTCTGGCGGGCGCAGGGCTGATTATCTGGATGGTTCGACGCACACAACTGCCGTGGCACAGAATTCAGGACGCCATCAAAAACAGGACCCTTGAGGTTTATTACCAGCCGGTGGTCTCACTGAAGACAAAGAAAATTGTCGGGGCAGAAGCGCTTGCCCGCTGGCCGCAGCCGGACGGTACCTTTTTGTCACCCGACATTTTCATTCCAATCGCTGAACAAGCCGGGTTGATTACAGACCTCACCGAACTGGTGATTGAGAAGATTTTTGAAGATTTGGGAGCCTGGCTGAAACATCACCCGCAGCTTCATATCTCAGTGAACTTAGATCCCCGCGATCTCAACTCACCGTCATTTTCAGCATTGCTGTTCCATAAGCTGCTGGAATATGGAATCTCGCCATCGCAGATTGCGCTTGAACTGACAGAGCGCAGTTTTATTGATCCTCAACGTTCGTCAGCTCGGCTGAGTCAATTCCGTGAAGCCGGGCACGCGATTTATATCGATGACTTTGGCACCGGCTACTCCAGCCTGAGCTTTTTGAAAGATTTGCAGGTCGATACGCTCAAAATCGACAAAGCCTTTGTCGACCCGCAGGCCTTTACCAGCCTGACACCGCACGTTATCGAGATAGCCAAAACGTTGAATCTGTCGATGATTGCCGAAGGCGTGGAAACCCAGTCTCAGGCGGACTGGCTGGAAGCGCATGACGTGCAGTTTGGTCAGGGATGGCTTTACAGCAAAGCGCTGCCGAAAGAGGCGTTTATTGCGTGGGCGGAAGCCAGTCTGAGGCAGGCCTGAAACGAAAACGGCTGGCGGCACGCCGCACAGCCGGGAAGGATTACTCGTCGAGAATCGGCGCGAAGCCGCCATAGATCATGCGTTTACCGTCAAATGGCATGCTTTCACCCATCTCTTTCATCCGTGGATCGGCCATCATCTTCGCGTTGGCAGCATCCCGAACCTCTTTCGACGGATACTCAATCCAGCTGAACACCACCTCTTCGCTGTCTTCAGCTTTGACCGCCATGCGAAAATCAGTCAGGTTTCCCGCGGGGACATCGTCCGTCCAGCACTCCACCACGCGAGTGGCACCAAACTCTTTAAACAGCGGTGCCGCCTTTGCCGCCAGCGCCAGATACTCCTCCTTTTTGTCCGCCGGCACGGCAACGACAAAACCATCAACATACTTCATGAGATAACCTCCGAAGTGAACGGCGCGGCCAGCGGGTCTGACCGCGTCCGGCGTTGATAAGTTTAGTCGCGACGCCAGCTGAACGCATAACGCAGGCGGCGCGTCGGCAAAAGGAACTCTGGCGACACACTCGGACTCCAGGAATCATCCCCACCGACGCCCATATGAAACGCATCGAGATTTAGCCAGCAGCCCGCTTCTTCGCGTAGCAAGTGCTGATGCGTGGTTTCATGAAGCTGTTTTTGGCTGTAGCGACTCAGGCCAAAATGGAACAACCCGCGCAGGCAATGATCGGCATATTGCACTTCGCGCGTATCACAACGCAGCCCGTTCTCACTCGGGAAAATATACGGCGTGTGCAGCGCTTCCAACGGTAACGTCCAGCGACCCTGCCGTGCTGCCAGTTTACGGTCGGGGTAATTCTCATGAGGGCCAAGCCCCTGCCACGTCACCTCATTGGCCGATGCCGCTAGCTGGCAGCTCAGGCCGATACGCGCAGGTTCGGGAATATCACTTGCCACGGACACGTCTATTTCTGCGTGCAGTTCGCCCTGCCCGTCGATACGCCAGCGTTTATCAGAAATGAACAGCGTCTTGTCACCGTGCTGCCAGGCGTGGCGAGTCATCACCACCACGTCATTGCCTTGTTCCTGAGCTTCGCACAGCAGTAAATGCGGCGTCATCGCGTACATGCCCGCCGCCTTCCAGCGTTCAACCCAGGCATTCGGATCGATACGCGTGGCCTCGCTCACACCAATGTCGTTATCCAGCGGCGCACGGGTAAAATTATCGGTCAGCGGTGCAAGCAAAGCGGGCTGTTCGTTGCGCCACCACTGGCTGAGATCGCCACTCTGGCGACTGAATTGCCAGCGCTGATCGCCGTGCGTGATGCTAAAAGCCGCTTCCGTTTCATTCAAACGTGAAGCCGTGCCGTGGGCGAGTGGTTTTGGCAGGGCAAGTGGCGAAGGCAACAGCCACTGATCCCAGGCACAAAGATGGTTGGCATCAGACCAGGCGGTGGCTTCCTGCTGCCACACTTCGACGTTGAGCCATATCTCTCCACCGTTTTCTGGCATCGTAAACTCTGGCAACTCAAACCGTTGCTGGCCTTCCGCTTCGACATCAAGCGCCCTTTCGCCTTCTGCCAGCGTTTCGCCCTCACAGGCCAGCCACCAGCGTAATTTTTCGTTATCGCTATGACGGAAAAGGTACTCACTGGTCACTTCAATCTGAAGCGGTGAAGTGGACAGCAAACGGAACTGGAAGAACTGCTGCGCGCGCCTGGCCTCGTAAAGCGCAGGATGCGGGCTGCGATCCGGGAACACCAGCCCGTTCATGCAGAACTGGCGATCGTTTGGCGTATCGCCGAAATCGCCGCCGTAAGCCCAAAACGTCTTGCCCTCGGCGTCTGTTTTGCACAAAGCCTGATCGACCCAATCCCAGACAAAACCGCCCTGCAAACGAGGAAAGTCGCGAAACGCCTGCCAGTATTTGGCAAAACCACCAAAGCTATTGCCCATGGCATGCGCATATTCACAAAGGATCAGCGGGCGATATTCACCAGGCAAACCGATCCACTTTTTCAGCGACCATTTTGGCACCGCCGGGAAAGGCTGATCCTGATCGACGCGAGCATACATCGGGCAAACAATATCCGTTGCGGCGGTATTTGCACCGCCGCCTTCATACTGCACCGGACGGGTTGGATCGGTGGTTTTGATCCAACGATAGAGCGCATCGTGGTTCGCGCCATGCCCGGATTCATTGCCCAGCGACCAGATAATTATCGACGGGTGATTGCGATCGCGGGCGACCATCCGCGTCACGCGTTCGCTCATTGCAGGGAGCCAGCGCGGATCGTCCGCCAGGCGACTCATCGGCACCATGCCATGGGTTTCGATATTGGCTTCATCCACCACATACAGGCCGTAGCGATCGCACAGCCGATACCACTGCGGATGATTAGGATAATGCGAGCAGCGCACGGCATTAAAGTTGTTCTGCTTCATCAGCAGAATGTCCTGAACCATCGTGGCCTCATCCACGGCTTGCCCGGTGAGCGGATGATGTTCATGCCGGTTCACGCCACGGATAAGCAAGGGCTTACCGTTGAGCTTCAGCAAGCCATCAGCAATTTCCACCTTGCGAAAACCGACGTCACAAGCTTCTGTTTCCAGAGCATCGCCCTGCGCATTTTTTAGCGTCAGCGTCAGCCGATACAGCTCGGGAAGCTCAGCGCTCCACAATGCAGGCTGCGCTACGGGAAGGTTCAGATGAAGGCGTTCAGTCCAATTTCCGCGCTCATCCACGATATCGCTGCCGGGGTGTTGGCTCACGCTTCCAACCTCAACGCCATCGCGCCAAAGCACGGCTTCTACAACGGAACGAGCGTACGCCTCACCTTCCAGCGTGACCTCAAGTTCCACCACGCCGTGGGTGAAATCTTCGTTAAGCCGGGTTGAGAGGTGATAGTCGGCGATGCGCGTCACCGGTTTGTGCAGCAGAGTGACATCGCGAAAAATGCCGCTCATCCGCCACATATCCTGATCTTCAAGATAGCTGCCATCACACCAGCGCAGCACCAGCACGGTCAGCCGGTTTCGTCCGGCCACCAGCCCAGGGCTGAGGTCAAATTCCGCGGGCAAACGGCTGTCCTGGGAATAGCCGACCCACAGGCCGTTGCACCATAAATAAAAAGCGGAGTTCACGCCGTCGAGGATAATGCGCGTCTGCCCTTCCGCCAGCCAGGCTTCCGGCACCTCAAATTCACGGGAATAACAGCCTGTCGGGTTTTCTTCTGGCACCTGCGGCGGCGTGACGGGAATGGGATAGGTCACGTTGGTATAAATCGGGATATCAAACCCTTGCATCTGCCAGTTTGAGGGCACGGGCATGGCAACTGCCTCAGGTAAATCCTTTTCGAGCCAGCTTTCAGGCACCGCTTCCGGGCGAGTAAAAAAGCTAAACCGCCACTCGCCGTTTAGCAGCAAGCGTGAAGTGGAAGCTTCATCGCGCCGGGCCTCTTCTTCGTGACGCCAGCTAAACATCGGCGCATGAGCAGGTAAACGGTGCCATTGGGTCACGCCTGGGTTTTCCCAGTCACGACGAGCCAGTAACGAAGCCAGAATTTGGGTAGCAGATTGCATCAGTAAACCTCTTTTGCGAAGCGCTCACAATTTTAACTGAGAGTGCATCGTTATCCTGTGCCCGTAAAGGATCAGATCAGCAGGAAGCGAGGAGGATCACAAAGCGTTTAGCGCAGCCCAAGCTTGTTGGCCATTTCTGCCAGTGCCTGAAAACGTTCAGCCAGATCCTGCGATGTCGTCTGACTCATTCGAGAGGTTGATCCACGCACGATCAGCGAGACGGGCAAACGAGTTTGGCTGGCTGAGGTTTCCCCGCGATGTGAATCAATCAGCCAATCGACAGCCTTCTCACCGGCCTCGCGAAAAGCCTGCCGAACGGTGGTTAACGGCGGCGTAAACCAGGCGCTGTCCGTGGTGTCGTCATAACCGATAACCGATAATTGATGCGGGACAGAAATCCCCTTTTCGGCACAGGCACGAAGTACGCCAAGCGCCATCTGATCGTTGCCCACCAGAATGGCCTCTGGGCGCGGTGCACCGGCAAGCAAGCTGTGCGCTTTTTCGAAGCCCGATTGTGCGCTCCAGTCTCCTTCTGCAATTGCAGCGGCCTCTAAGCCTGCATTTCGAAGCGTGTGCAGCCAACCCTCCAGCCTCGCACGCGCTGAAACAGAGGTTTTCGGCCCCGCCAATAACGCTATTTTGCGATGCCCTTCCGCCAGCAGATGTTCAACGCCCAGCGCCGCGCCCTGAACAGCATCAAACACCAGACTATTGACCTGAGCCTGTTCACCCACATCCAGGAAGAGCACCGGTAACGGCGCAGCCAGCTCGCGAAGCTGTTTTGCGGCTGCATTTTCCAGCGGCACGTTGATCACCAGCCCATCGACACGCTGCGCCAGCAACTCCTGCATCGCCAGGGCGCAATCACTCGGCTGATGGCTGGCAACCATCGAAATCAACACGGCATACCCTTTCTCAGTGGCCCGAGTTTTTACTGCGGAGGCAATTTGCGATGGCGCGTGTAATGCCAGATCGGCGGTGATTAACCCCAGAGTGGGTTGATGTTTTCCAGCCAGCAGCTGCGCGCCCCGGTTGGGCACGTAATTCAGTTCAGCCATGGCGTGCTGAACTTTCTCTCGCGTACGAGCAGAAACGTGCTCCGCCTGGTTAATGACGCGGGAGACAGTCTGGTAGGACACACCCGCGAGGCGAGCGACATCGTAGAGCGTTGTGGGTTTCATCAAATGCAGCTTCCAGTCAGAGATGCACTCAGTGTACCTGAAAAGCCTTACTCTGACTGTGAGCGCTTCGCAAATTTAGCTAACTGCTTTCACCTTTGCGGCGACAGATTCTGCTGTGGGTAAAGTGCGAAACCAGGGCAAGCAGAGCTGAATCAAGGGGCCAATCGCCAGGGCATAAACCAGCGTGCCGACCCCCACGCTGCCGCCGAGCAGATAGCCAATCACCAGCACGGTCAACTCAATGGTGGTGCGGATGCCACGAAGCGACCAGCCCGTGCGGGCGTGCAGGCCGGTCATTAACCCATCGCGCGGCCCCGGACCAAATCCTGCGCCGATGTACATGCCTGTTGCCAGCGCATTTAGCACGACAGCGGCCACCATCAACACCGCTTTTAACCACAGCGAATCCGGCGTGTGCAAAACAGCCATCGTGGCATTGGCCGCCAGACCCAACACAATCACATTGCTGATGGTGCCCAGTCCAGGGCGTTGGCGAATCGGGATCCACAGCAGCAACACCAGCGCGCCGGTGAGGATCATCACCGTGCCAATATCCAACGAAAAGACTTTCCCGACGCCAAGGTGAAACACATCCCAAGGATCGGCCCCGAGATCCGCACGGACAAACATCGCGGTGGAAATCCCATACAGACAAAGCCCGACATACAGCTGAACTAAACGGCGCAGCATAAAAACCTCACGATGGATTGCTGAAAACCGCATCATCGTTAAAAATGGACTTATTATTAATGACCAGTTTTATAAAAGTGGACTGCTATGCCTCAACGTCGTTCCGGAAGTCAGTCGCTGGTGAGCTTATTGGGCCACTGGCAGGAAAGCCCTTCTCGTATGCCGCTCTGGCGACAGCTGGCTGAAGCGCTGCGTCTTTTGATTCTGGACGGTCGTCTGGCGCTGGACAGCCGTCTGCCCGGCGAACGTGAACTGGCAAGCGCGCTACAGGTCAGTCGAACGACGATTGCCAGCGCCCTTGCCCACTTGCGTGAAGAAGGATTTATCGTCAGCCGTCACGGTAGCGGATCGCAGGTCATGCTACCCGCTCACCATCCTCAGGTGCCGACCCGAATGAGCGCCGCTCAGTCATTGGATCTTTCCACCGCGGCTTTGAGCGCCGGGCCTGAAATCCATCAGGCCTACAGCCACGCAATGGCCGCTCTGCCCGAACATCTCGCCAGCACGGGTTACGATCAGCAAGGATTACCCGCGCTGCGGGAAGCTATCGCAAAGCGCTATTGCCAACGTGGGCTGCCTACCCGAGCGGATGAAATCATGGTGGTCAATGGTGCCGTCAGCGGGCTGGCACTGATCCTGCGTTTACTGACCGGGCCGGGCGATCGGGTGGTCGTGGAAAACCCGACTTACCCGCTGGCGATTGCAGCCATTCAGGGCGCATCTTGCCGTCCTGTCAGCGTTGCACTTCCCCATCAGGGTTGGGACGTGGGAGGGTTAGCGGCCACCATAGCGCAAACCGCGCCAAGACTGGCTTACCTGATGCCCGATTTTCATAACCCCACAGGGCGGTGCATGGACAGCGCTACGCGACAGGCGATTGCTGACCTGGCTGCGAAAACGCGTACTGCTCTGGTGGTGGATGAAACGATGGTCGATTTGTGGTTCAACGCCCCGCCGCCGCCACCGCTCGCTGCGTTTAATTCTCAGGCGCAAATCATCACGCTGGGTTCGGCAGGAAAAAGCTTTTGGGGCGGATTACGGCTGGGTTGGATCAGAGCATCCACTCGCACAATTGCATCGCTGATTCAGGCGCGTGACACACTCGATTTGGGTTCGCCGATCCTGGAGCAGCTCGCCACCTGCTGGCTGCTGGAAAACAGCGAGGATTTGCTGTCCCAGCGCCGCCAGATGCTGGCGACTCGACGGGACATGTGCAGTGCATTAATGGCGGAGTATTTTCCACAATGGCGTTATGAGCAGCCTGAAGGTGGCCTGTCATTTTGGGTGGAACTGCCGGATATGCTGGCAACGCTGTTTGCCGCTCGCGCCGAAGGCATCGGTATTCATTTGGGAACGGGTACCCGTTTTGGGCTGGCGGGCGCTTTCGATCGCTGGCTTCGTCTGCCCTTCACCCATGACGACGAAACGCTGCGTGTTGCTTTTAAGGCGCTGCAACCCCTCTGGAATTCTCTGAACGGTCAGCAGAATAATTTACGTACACGGAAAATAATATAATAAAATAACGACGAGCCAGCATTAACGATGGCTCGTCTAAAAATATCGTCCATGATGATATGAGATGATCATGTCTTTCTTATTGCAAAACATCATCCTGGATTCAGATGTCCGCAACATGACAAGATGTTGGCAGTTTTATTAATGCTGGCGTGGGATCGGGAAACCTTTCAAGGAAATAATAAAACTGTCGCCATCTTTTTTAATTTTTGCACCGGTATCACACCAGTCAGAAGCGATGCGGAAAAACTCATCGCTGCCCACATTCCAGTTCAAACGCACATGCTTAACATAACCGGAACGCAGCAGTTCACAGGCTTCGCCATAAGTGCTGGCCGTTGAGAGTTGTTGTTTCATTTTCTCTTCTTCAAAAGTTTGCGTAGTGCTTTGATTTCTTTAGGAGTAAGAGGTGATGATTCTTCTTCGGTATGCTGGCTGTCGACCTCATCTTCGGATACTCCCGCCGCAACCTCCTTGTCGAACGCAAGCTGTAACAGCTTCTGTGTTGCCGCGCTCAGGGTCTCGTTATGGACTTCCGCGTAATGCCGTAATTGCTCTTTCAGATCGCCATCAATTTTTACATTCAGTACTGCAGTACTCATGTTCACGTTTCCCGTGCAATAAATTCAGATAATTAATACATGAACATAACAAAACGATCCAGAAATAAATTTTTCATAATCGTTAACTTAATAATTACCCATTTTTATTGTCCGCCTATAAAATGACATTTATATGACAGTAATATTTCAGTGGCATGACAAACTATTGAGTAATGGGATTAGCATAGCTTAACTTTTCACCGTTAATTTAACATTTATCTTTGCTCTGAGGGTGCACGCTACATTGTAGAGAACGGATAAAAAGCGCACGAAGCAAAGAGGTGAAGCATGAAGATTTTTGGGGGAGCACGAATGGGTGGGGGCCCTGCCAGCTACATCCCGGCACACACGTCGTCTGCCCTGGCTGCTTCCTTCCGGACCTGACCTGGTGAACAGAGTAGCGTTGCGGGAGAACCAACAGAGCCCCCATTGAGAGCGTTATTCCTAACGCGCTGGCGCATTATCCCTGTGCAGCCCGGCAATTGCAACCCGCTGCAGACTGGATGCTGGTTTATTGCCCATCTTTGCGCCATTCTTTCTGTACAGCACCTGAAAGCCAGGATGTGCAGAGTGCGAAGCTGCTCCCAGCAAATCCGGCTACAACGTGCAGACTCTGTTTATCTTTCGAAGCATTCAGGGTATGACAATGATCAAGACACCACCTCAGACACTCACGCTGCCGATGCCCGCTATCGACGAAGCCACCATTCCTCATCAGGGGCTGAACTATTTGCGCCCTGAACTGCTGCTGGATTTCGTCACCATCAGCCCCAGCCCGTTGCTGTTTGTTACGCCTGTGGCGGTGCTTTTCTCTTCGCTCGGCGTGGTGAATCACGTGTCTTTGCGCCAGATCCCCGTCGCGGTATCTGGTCGGGTTATCTATCCGATTTGCACTCAGGAACTGCCGGAACTGCGGGGTAAACTCATCATCAACACCGCCTCACGAAAGCTCAAGTTTCTGGAAAATCAGGTCGTCAGCCCGGATAAATTTGCCCCGACAACCACGCAAGTGATTGGCCTGGCGCTTGAATTTACCGTTCAGCAGCCCGAGTGAGCGCTTCACAAGGTCAGGAGCGTCACTTATCCTGTGTTTTTTGGCAATTCGGACGCAGTAATGGAACCTAAAGATTCATTCCCGCAGCGGGTTTGGCAAATTGTGGCTGCTATTCCGGAAGGGTCTGTAACGACGTACGGTGAAGTGGCACGGTTGGCAGGTTCACCCCGCGCGGCGCGACAAGTGGGTGGCGTGCTTCGCAGGCTGCCGGAAGGCTCGACGCTGCCGTGGTACCGGGTGATCAACAGTCAGGGCACTATTTCCCTTACCGGGCCGGATTTGCAACGTCAGCGCCAGGCGCTGTTGTCTGAGGGCGTTCAGGTGTCGGGAAGCGGAAAAGTTGATTTGCTGAAGTACCGCTGGAAATACTGAGTCCTCCCTCGCAATGGAGGGAGGAGCTCACGTCATTACGGCATCTGCGTTGGAGCAGGAACGGCCGAAGACGGATTCACCTGAGTCGGTGAAGTGGACGGAACGGTTGTCGCCGCACCACCGGTTTCATTCACCGGCACAGCAGTCGACTGAACAGGCACCAGCGTCAGATCGGCTTTTGTTCCACCGTTATTGATCACCTGCTGAACGGTGTCGGTGATAAACACCAGCTTATCGTTCACAGTGATGGCCGCACTCAACAGGATGCGAGCATTCGGCTGAATATCGGCCGGGTTATAAGGCAGAACGAAGCTGAACGGTGCCTGTTTCCCTTCCGTACGGGTCACTTTCTGTGACAACACTTTCGATGGCGCATCGGCCAGTGAAGCATCAGACAGCATGACCGTCAGAACGGCATCAGGTGGCAGCGCCACTTTCTGGCGGATCCACGCAGTACCTGAAACATTAGGCTGCTGGATAACAGGCTGTGTAGCCGCAGAGGGGTTCGGGCTTGGCGCAGGTGTCGGAATGTCTGCACTTTTCTGAGCGCAGGCCGACAGCGCAACCGCAACCGCTAAACCACTTAACACGTGCACGAGTTTCATTATGTTCTCCTTTTCATCCATGCACTCGCAGGATGATATCCTGCCAGAGTGAGTGGTTAAAACATTTGTGACGCGCTAAGTGTGGCACAGATCTCAGATATTTGCCTGTATTCGCCTCGTTATTCAGACTATTGCACCCATCGGACCACTTCGCAAACTGCGTTATACTGTGGCTATTCCCGCGCTCCACCGTGGCTTTTTTTACCTGTTGAGGACATTTATGAGTCAGGCTCTCTCTAATCTGCTAGCCCTGTTAAATCTGGAAAAAATCGAAGAGGGATTATTCCGCGGCCAGAGTGAGGATCTGGGATTACGTCAGGTATTCGGGGGTCAGGTCGTCGGTCAGGCGCTGTATGCGGCGAAAGAAACCGTGCCTGCTGACCGACTCGTTCACTCCTTTCACAGCTACTTTTTACGCCCGGGCGACAGCCAGAAGCCGATTGTCTATGACGTAGAAGTGCTGCGTGATGGTAATAGCTTCAGCGCGCGCCGCGTGGCCGCCATTCAGCATGGCAAACCGATTTTCTATATGACCGCCTCTTTCCAGGCACCGGAATCCGGTTATGAACATCAAAAGCAGATGCCTCCTGCGCCTGCGCCAGATGCCCTGCCTTCGGAAACAGACATTGCACGCAAGCTGGCACATCTGCTCCCTCCGCAGGCCAAAGAGAAGTTTCTGTGCGATAAGCCGCTGGAGATTCGCCCGGTCGAATTCCATAACCCTTTAAAAGGCCATGTGGCGGAACCCACTCGCCAGGTCTGGATCCGTGCGAACGGTACCGTCGCAGACGACTTCCGCGTCCATCAGTATCTGCTGGGTTATGCCTCAGATTTCAATTTCCTGCCAGTCGCCCTTCAGCCGCACGGCGTGGGCTTCCTCGAAAAAGGCATGCAGGTCGCCACTATCGACCATTCCATGTGGTTCCATCGCCCGTTCAATATGAATGAGTGGCTGCTGTATAGCGTGGAAAGCACTTCCGCCTCCAGCGCTCGCGGGTTTGTGCGCGGCGAGTTTTACACCCAGGATGGTGTGTTAGTCGCTTCGACGGTGCAGGAAGGGGTGATGCGTAACCGCAATTGATATTGCGTGATTGCCGGGTGGCGCTAACGCTTACCCGGCCTACAAACCGGAAAGTAGGCCGGGCCAACGCAGTGCCGCCCGGCAATATCACCAAAAAACAAAAGCCTCCGATTCGGAGGCTTTCGTCGCTATGGAGATAACGTCGAGGATTGAGTTGTCTGATGCCCTCTCCCCCAACCCCTCTCCCACAGGGCGAGGGTGCAAACACTAAAGGCTCTCCCCAGGAGAGAGCCTTGCTGTCTACCTAGGCGTTATAAGCATTCTCGCCATGGCTGTTGACGTCCAGACCCTCGCGCTCCTGCTCTTCCGGTACACGCAGGCCCACAGTCAGGTCAGCCAGTTTGTAGCCGATGAAGGCAACAACCGCAGACCAGACGATAGTGATGGCGACACTTTCCAGCTGTACCAGCACCTGATGGCCCATGGTGACACCTTCGGCATAACCCACGCCGCCCAGTGAAGTCGCCGCGAAGATACCGGTCAGGATACAACCCACAATCCCACACACGCCGTGAACACCGAACACATCGCAAGGGTCATCTACACGTAACCAGCGTTTCAGTGCGGTGACACCCCACAGACCCGCCAGACCTGCCGCGATGCCAACAATCAGCGAACCGCCAACCCCGATGTAGCCACAAGCCGGAGTGACCGCAACCAGACCAGCGATAGCACCTGAACAGGCTCCCAGCAGAGAAGGTTTACCGCGAACAGCCCACTCACCGAAGACCCAGGCCAGAATCGCTGCGGCGGTTGCCACAACGGTATTCACGAACGCCAGTGCCGCAATTTCGTTGGCTGAGCTTGCAGAACCTGCGTTGAAACCAAACCAGCCGACATACAGAATAGCGGTGCCGGTGAAGACCATTGGCAGGTTATGCGGTTTGAAAGCTTCTTTGCCAAAGCCCGCGCGTTTGCCGATGAGGTAGGCACCAACCAGCCCCGCGACTGCGGCGTTGATATGCACGACGGTACCGCCTGCAAAATCCAGCGCGCCATGTGTTGCAAGTAAGCCGCCGCCCCAGACCATGTGCGCGATTGGCACATAGGAGAAGGTCATCCACACGGCCACGAAAATCAGTACCGCAGAGAAGCGAATACGTTCTGCAAGGGAACCGACAATCAGGCCAACGGTGATACAGGCAAACGAACCCTGGAACGCCACGTGGATGTACTGATAGAAGGTGCCCATCAGCGCTTTCAGCTCAATGCCTTTCAGCATCACCCAGTCGAAGCTGCCGAAGAAATTCCCACCGGTCCCGAACGCCAGGGTGTAACCGTAAACCACCCACAGCACGCAAACCAGTGCGAAGGACACCGTGACCTGCGTCAGCATGGAGAGCACGTTTTTACCGCGGATCAGGCCGCCGTAAAACAGCGCAATCCCAGGGATACTCATAAACAGCACCAGCGCGGTGCTGATCATCATAAAAGCGTTATCCGCTTTGTCAGCAACAGCGGGAGCCGCCATCGCCAGACCCGGCAGCAGAGCCAGTACACCAGGGGCAAATTTCAGTACTTTATTCATTTTCTCGATCCCTATCACTGTGTGGTCTGAGAATTACAGTGCCGCTTCGTCGGCTTCGCCGGTACGAATACGAATAACGCGTTGCAGCTCGGCGACGAAGATTTTGCCGTCGCCAATTTTGCCGGTGTAGGCCGCTTTGCTGATCACATCGATAACCTCTTCAAGCTGGTCATCGGCGATAGCGACATCGATTTTCACCTTAGGCAGGAAGTTGACGCTATATTCGGCACCGCGGTACAGCTCGGCATGGCCCTTCTGACGACCGAAGCCTTTCACTTCGGTAACGGTCAGCCCCTGAATACCAATGGAAGACAGCGCTTCACGCACGTCTTCGAGTTTGAATGGTTTGATTACCACGGTAACCAGCTTCATAGATCCCCTCCAGTCAGAATTCGGTAATGGCTGCGGCTAACACGTAGGAGGTAAAGCAAGCGGCGTGCCAGAAATAAAAATCTGGCCACTACATGAAGTGTGGAGGCGTTTTATGGGGGAGGAATGAGTCGGAAAGCGGATGGGCAAGCACAGCGGACACAAGGCCAGAAACAAAAACGCACCAGCGTAGTGCACGGTGCGTTTCACTTTTGCACCAGCTTGCGCTGGTGTTATCAGATTGCCTGATAGTGGTGCATCAGGCGATAAGCGACTCTTCTTCGATGCTTGCCGCCAGCTCTTCACCCGCCAGTTGCAATTGATACATCTGCCAGTAACGGCCTTTGGCTTCAAGCAATTGCTGGTGAGTACCCCTTTCAACCGCCTGCCCGCGATGCAGCACCATGATGGTATCCGCTTCCACAATGGTCGACAGACGGTGTGCGATCACCACCAGCGTTGTGCGTTCACGCACCGCTGCCAGCGCCTGCTGAATGGCTTGTTCCGTGCCGGAATCGATGTTGGCTGTGGCTTCGTCGAGGATCAGAATTTGTGGCGTATCCACCAGCACACGAGCCAGTGCCAGCAGTTGTTTCTGCCCCACGGAGAGATTATTGCCCTGCTCGCCCAGACGGGTGTAAATGCCGTCATCTAAGCCACGAGCCAGCTCCGCCAACTGTACCGTTTCCAGTGCTTGCCACACCTGCTCTTCGCTGATGTCTCGCCCCAGCGTCACGTTGGCAAAGAAGGAGTCTGCCATTACAACCGGATCCTGCTGAACCATCGCCACGCCCTGACGAAGCACGCTGTGGCTGAGCGAGGAAAGCGGACGTCCATCAAGACGGATTTCCCCTTGGCTGAGCGGGTAATAGCCCATCAACAAACTGGCCAGCGTGCTTTTGCCGCTGCCGGTGTGCCCAACCAGCGCCACAAAATGACGTGAAGGCACGTTCAGGTTGATGTCCTGCAGCACTAGCCTATCGCCGCGATAAGCGAATGAAACGTTATCAACGTCAATTGAACCGCTACGCAGCGGCTGCGGATCGCCGCCATAGTTCTGGCGCGGCTTGTCCATCAGCTCGAACACACGCTCGCCCGCCACGACCGCTTGTTGAAGCATCGATTGTTGCGTCGTGAGTTCAATCAACGGTTCGTTCAGACGGCCGAGATAGCTGATAAACGCATAAAGCACGCCCACTTCAATCGTTCCTTTGGTCGTCAGCCCGAACAGCATCAGCAGGCCACAGAGGATCAGCGAAGAAAACAGGCTCAGCAGCGGGCGCAGCAGGAAACCGTCCAGACGCAGCGTCTGCATGCGGGCAATATAATGCGAACGACTCGCCTCACCCATGCGCTCACCAAAACGCGCCTGCTGGCGGAACTGCTGGATAACGCTCATGCCGTTAATGACTTCGTTAAAGCCGTCGTTGATGTCCGCCAGATAAGCACGGACGCGGCGCACAATCGGCGTACTGTAACGCTGATAGATAACCATCACGACAATCACCACCGGGAAGATAGCAATCGCCACCAGCGCCATTCGCCAGTCGAGACTGAACATCGCCACCAGCATCGCACTGATAAGGGCTGCACTGCGCAATACCGTGGAAACGACCGTGACGTAGAGATCGCGGATAACTTCAGTGTCGTTGGTCACGCGCGAGATCAACTGCCCGACAGGCTGCACATCAAATTCGCTCAGCGGCTGGCGCAGCGCGGCATCCATCACATCGGTACGCAGTTGCTGCACCACGCCCACCGCCGCCCGGTTAAACAGCAGCGATTGAACATAGTGCAGCGAAGCCGCCAGCAGCTGTAAACCCACATAGGCCGCAGCCAGCCCAGCCACAATGCCCAACGGCAGATAGCTTTTCGCCACCATGTTATCGATGAAGTAGCTTATCAGCAGCGGCCCGGTGACTTCGGCGGCCGCAGCAATCCACATTATTACCATGCCGATGCCGAGCGGTTTACGCCACGGCGAGCCATATGCCAGCAGGCGTTTCAGGGTTGGCCACAGTTGTCCAAAACTACGCATTGGCGGCCTCCTCTTGCTCGTCCGGTGCATCGTTGAGTGCCGCCTCAAGTTGTTGATAACGGTACATATCGCGATACCAGCCTGACTGGATCGCCAGGTGTTCATGCTCGCCGCGTTGGGCGATATGCCCATGCTGCATAACAATGATTTCGCTCGCTTCGGTCAGCGCTGACAGACGGTGTGCGCTGATAATGACGGTGCGCCCCTCGCCCCACTGACGCAGGTTGTGCAGGATCTGATGTTCTGTGCGTCCATCAACCGCCGAGAGTGCGTCGTCGAGGATCAGGATCTCCGCATCCAGCAGCAACGCGCGCGCGATAGAAATACGCTGTTTCTGCCCACCAGAAAGCATCACGCCGCGTTCGCCAACTTCGGTGTCGTAGCCTTGCGGCAGGCGAAGAATATCTTCATGCACGCTGGCAAGCCGCGCCACATGCTCAATTTCTTCCTGCGTCGCCCCAGGTTTGCCCAGCGCGATGTTGCTGCCCACCGTGTCCGAGAACAGGAACGGCGTCTGATTGACCACCGCGAGGCGGCTACGCCAACTGTCCAGTTGCAGCGCGGTCAAGGGCAGATCCTGGAAGCGGATATCGCCGTGTTTCACATCGAAGTGACGCTGAATCAAGGAAAGTATCGTCGTTTTGCCCGCGCCAGTGGGGCCACAGATACCCAGCATCTGGCCCGGCGACAAGCGGAAACTGACGTTACTCAGCGTGGTTTTATCGGTTTGCGGATACTGGAATTCATGAATATCAACGACCAGCGTGCCGCGCTCTGGTTTCAGCGTTTCTGTTCCGTCCGTGACTACTGGCGCTTCAGCCAGCATATCGCAGATTCGGCTGTACGCCGCGCTGCCGCGTTCAACGATATTGAACATCCACGCCAGCGCCAGCATCGGCCAAATCATCAGGCCCAGATACATCATAAAGCTGGTGAGCTGGCCCAACGTCAGACTGCCATGCACCACCATCCAGCTGCCGCCCGCAATAGCCAGCAGGTTTGCCATGCCGATGGCGATGTAAATAGTCGGGTCAAAGCGCGCATCTACGCGCGCCACGCGCATGTTTTTCGCCCCGGTATCAGCCGCTTCTGCCGCAAACTGTGCTGATTGTCGGTCTTCCAGGCCAAACGCTTTGATCATGCGAATGCTGGTCAGGCTCTCCTGAGTTCGGTCATTCAGACCCGAAAACGCGGCCTGCGCCAGTTTGAAACGCTCGTGCAGCGTGTCGCCGTTGCGCTTGATGGCAATCGCCATAATCGGCATCGGCAACAGCGCCAGCAGCGTCAGCTCCCAGCTGATTTGCGTGGACATCACGATCAATACCGCGAGGCCCATCACCAGCGAATCCACCAGCGTCAGCACGCCTTCCCCGGCGGCAAAGACCACGCGGTCGACGTCGTTGGTAGCACGGGCGATTAAATCCCCGGTGCGGTGACGCAAATAAAACTCCGGATGCTGACGACTGAGCTGACGGTAATAGTCTTCACGCAGTTCAACCGCGAGCTGATAGGATGCGCCAAACAGCAGCACGCGCCAGACGTAGCGCAGCAGATAAACCACCACCGCAATCAGCGCCAGTGTCGCCACCCACATCATCACTCGCATGGCGGTGTAATGTTGTTGTGTCACGCCATCCACCACATAGCCCACCACACGCGGCGGGATCAGTTGAAGGATAGCAATAATGATAAGCAGCAGGACCGCACCGAGATAGCGACGCCATTCCCGGCGGAAGTACCAACTGAGTTGAGCAAATAATCGCACGCAGAATTACCCAGAGAATGAATCGACCGGCAGCGCGGTGGTGTATTTGATCTGTTCCATCGCAAAACTCGATGTCACATCCGATAACCCCGGCACGCTGTTCACCAGCCGTTTATAAAAATCGTCGTAGCGTTTCATGTCCGCTACCTGTACCCGCAGCAAATAGTCGTATTCGCCTGCCATGCGCCAGAAGCCAAGCACTTCGGGCATTTGTGTAACGTGGGAGACAAACCGGCTATACCAGTCGCTGCTGTGATGCTGTGTTTTGATGAGCACAAAAGCCGTTAGCCCGAGCCCCAGTTTTTCTGCATCCAGCAGCGCCACCCGAGCGCGCAAAATGCCTTCGTCCTCGAGACGTTTCAGGCGCTTCCAGCAGGGTGTGGTGGTCAGATTAACGGCATCTGCTAACGCCTGCAAAGAGAGGGTGCAGTCCTCTTGCAGCAAAGCGAGCAGCTTACGGTCAATTTTATCTATCATCACCCCACCTCGGAGAAATTTTTTCTCCTTTAATTGTATTTCAAAGGTCAAATAGCAACAATTTTTTCCGTGCTTTCCGCTATTCTGGGCACAAAATGACAAACGGATAACCACGATGAATAGCACCTGGGTCAAACACGCCATCAGTGAAATTAACGCCGACTATCAGCGTTCTGCCGATACGCACCTGATTCGTCTGGCGCTGCCCGCTTTCCCGGGCATTCAGCTCTATCTCAAAGATGAAAGTACACACCCAACCGGCAGCCTGAAACACCGCCTGGCGCGTTCGCTGTTTATCTATGGACTCTGCAACGGTTGGATCAAGGAAGGCATGCCCATAATCGAAGCCTCCTCCGGTTCCACCGCCGTGTCGGAAGCCTGGTTTGCTCGCCTGCTCGGCCTGCCGTTTATCGCGGTGATGCCGTCATGTACGGCGAAGCGCAAGATTGAACAGATTGAATTTTATGGCGGACGTTGTCACTTCGTGCAAAGTGCCTGCGAGATCTATGAAGCCTCTGAAAGGCTGGCTCGCGAACTGAACGGCCATTATATGGATCAGTTCACCTACGCAGAACGTGCAACAGACTGGCGCGGGAACAACAACATCGCCGACAGCATTTTCCGCCAGATGCAGCATGAACCTAACCCTGTTCCGGCGCATATCGTGATGAGCGCGGGCACGGGCGGTACCTCTGCCACCATCGGCCGCTACATTCGTTGTCAGGGTTATGACACGCAACTGACCGTCGTTGACCCGCAGAATTCAGTATTTATGGATTACTGGCAACAGCGCGATGCGTCTCTGCGCAGCCCAGTTGGCAGCAAAATTGAAGGGATTGGTCGCCCGCGTGTCGAACCGTCATTCATTCCTGATGTCGTGGATAACATGCTGCGCGTGCCAGATGCGGCAAGCGTGGCGACGGCACACTGGCTGGAAAGCCAATTGGGCCGCAAAGTAGGTGCCTCAACCGGCACCAATATGTGGGGCGCGCTGCAGCTGGCGGCGCAAATGCGTAACGACGGTCAAACCGGGTCTATCGTGACGCTGCTGTGTGACAGCGGCGAACGCTACCTCGACACTTACTACAATCCGCAGTGGGTGGCGGCGAATATCGGCGAGCTGACGCCATGGCAGGCTAAGCTTGCGCAATGGCTGGAATAAGAAAAGAAAAAAGCCAGGCATCATGCGATGTCTGGCTTGCTGGGAGGAGTCTCAATCATTCGGGGGAATAAGGGAGATGTGGAGTGTCCAGCCAATGAGTCAAAAAGTGTGAGACCGCCTGATTCTGGCAGTGCCCGATAACCGGTAAGTGAGGCAGCGCGGCTTTAAGCTGCGGCATGGCATTGCCCATGATGACGCCTTTCCCCACCAATCCCAGCATTTCGCTGTCGTTCATTGCATCACCAAACGCCATGCAATCCGCCATCGCCATCCCGAGGTGTTGGCTCAGCACAGAAAGCGCGGAACCTTTATTGGAGCCAACCGGCAGCACTTCCAGACATTCAAACGCCGAGAACGTCAGATGTGCGCGAGTGCCCAACGCTTCATTGAGTTGAATGCGCAGACGGTTCAAATCTTCGTGCTCGCCGCAGAAACAGATTTTTGTGACTTCATGCGCGGGCAGGCGTTTGAAATCACACAGCTGATAGCGAAAGCCGCTGTAAACGTGGGCATGCAACATTTCCGGGATTTCACGGTTGGTGAGCCAGCCGCTATCATTGAAGACATGCATGCTGGCCTGGGTATCCCAATGACTGTGCAGAACCAGGTCGGCCACATCCGGGTCAAGATCGCTACGATGCAGAACATCGCCTTCGCGGGAATGAATGCGCGTGCCGTTGCCGGTAATCAGGAAAGCATCAAGGGAAAGGTTGCCCATCAAATGGCGCATTTCAAGAGCATGACGGCCAGTGGCAAACGTCAACGTGATTTCCCTTTCATGCAGGCGCTTAAGGGTATTCAACGTTTGTTCACCCAGACGATGGTCGGGCATCAACAACGTCCCGTCCATATCAAATGCAGCCAGTCTTGCCATTCTCTTCCCCGGAGTGTGATGAGTGTCGCTTGTGGGAAAGTATCACCTGATATATACGGAAGGAATACTGAATAACTCTTATTTATTGTTCCGGATTTAGCCTATGCGCCAGCTCAACAGACTCAATCAGTTTCAACGCCTGTGGCAGCCCTCTTCCGGCGCACCGCAGCAGATCACCGTTGCCGAACTGGCTGAACGGTGCTTTTGCAGTGAGCGGCATGTGCGAACATTATTACGTCAGGCCCAGGAAGCCGGCTGGCTAACCTGGCAGGCGCAGTCAGGCCGGGGAAAACGCGGCACGCTGACGTTTCAGGTCACGCCAGAAGCCCTGCGCAACGACATGATGGAACAGGCGCTCACTCAGGGCCAACAGCAAAACGCACTGGAACTTGCGCAGCTTAATGCGCCAGAACTGCGCGCCCTGTTGCATCCTTTTCTGGGTGGACAATGGCAAAACAACACGCCAACACTGCGTATTCCTTATTACCGCCCGCTTGACTCACTGCAGCCGGGTTTTCTGCCAGGGCGCGCCGAGCAGCATCTGGCAGGGCAGATTTTTTCCGGGCTGACCCGGTTTGGCATTGACAGTGATGAGCCCATTGGCGATCTGGCACATCACTGGGAGGTTTCCCCCGATGGCTTACGCTGGCATTTTTACATTCGTTCAACGTTGCACTGGCACAACGGCGATCCTGTCGATACCGCCCAACTTCACCGCCGCCTGGAGATGTTGCTGGCGCTTCCTGCGCTGCGAAAACTGTTTGTCAGTGTCCAGCGGATTGAAATGACGCACGCTCAGTGCCTGACGTTTACGCTGACTAAACCCGACTTCTGGCTGGCGCATCGTCTGGCAAGCTATTGTAGCGTGCTGGCCCATCCGGATAACGTCACGCTGGGCACGGGCCCTTTTCGGCTGAAAATTTTCGAACCTGAACTGGTGCGGCTGGAAAGCCACAATCGCTATCACCTGAGCCACCCGTTATTGCAGGCGATTGAGTTCTGGATAACGCCTCAGCTTTTTGAACAGGATTTGGGTACCAGCTGTCGGCATCCGGTACAGATTGCCATTGGAGAACCCGATGAACTGCGTAAACTTCGGCTGGTCAGTGACAGCATTAGCCTGGGGTTTTGCTATCTCACACTGCGTAAAAGCTCATGTCTCACCACGGCCCAGGCACAAAAAATCATTGCCTTAATTCATCGCTCGTCGCTGATGGAAACCTTGCCTCTGGATGAAAATCTGATCACGCCAACGCATGAACTTCTGCCGGGATGGGATATTCCGGTGACGAAAGACGCTCCTGAGATCGCGTTCCCGTCAGCCCTGACGCTGGTTTACCATTTGCCCGTTGAGCTTCACACCATGGCAGAACAACTCCGGCAGGCCTTAGAGAAACTGGGCTGCACACTGACGCTCATTTTCCATGATGCAAAAACCTGGGATGGCTGTGAAGCATTAGCCAACGCCGATTTGATGATGGGAGACAGGCTGATTGGTGAAGCGCCTGAATATACCCTTGAGCAATGGTTGCGCTGTGATTCGCTCTGGGCGCAAATGTTGAGCGCCGAGCAATATGCCAAACTTCAGCAGACACTGGATGCCGTTCAGACCCAAAAACAGCCACTAGCCCGGCATGCGGCGCTGAAGCATGTTTTCCAGGACCTGATGGAACACGCGGTGCTGACGCCGCTCTTCAACTATCAATACAAGATCAGCGCGCCGCCAGGTGTCAATGGGATTCGGCTCAATGCCCGTGGCTGGTTCGAATTCACTGAAGCCTGGCTTCCAGCATCAAGCGTGTCGTGAAGCTGGTGGACGCGGCGCTCAGGCGCTACCATAGCGCTTTCCAAAAAAGTTGACAGGATTTGCTATGAAACGCGCCGTGGTGGTGTTCAGCGGAGGTCAGGATTCGACAACATGTCTGGTCCAGGCTTTACAGCAGTATGATGAAGTACACTGTGTGACCTTTGATTATGGTCAGCGCCATCGCGCAGAGATCGACGTAGCCCGAGAACTGGCCCTGAAATTAGGTGCACGAGCGCATAAAGTGCTGGATGTCACCCTGCTGAACGAACTGGCGGTGAGCAGCCTGACTCGCGACAGCATCCCGGTGCCGGATTACGAACCAGAAGCCAACGGTATTCCCAATACCTTCGTTCCCGGCCGCAATATTCTGTTCCTGACCCTGACAGCGATTTATGCCTGGCAGGTGAAAGCCGAAGCGGTCATTACCGGAGTCTGCGAAACAGATTTCTCTGGCTATCCTGACTGCCGTGACGAATTCGTCAAAGCGCTGAACCACGCGGTCAATCTGGGCATGGCCAAAGAGATTCGCTTTGAAACCCCGCTGATGTGGATTGATAAAGCCGAAACCTGGGCACTGGCCGATTACTGGGGCCAACTGGAGTTAGTCCGCAGTGAAACGCTCACCTGCTACAACGGCATCAAAGGCGATGGTTGCGGGCACTGTGCAGCGTGCACCCTGCGTGCTAACGGGTTGAACCATTACATGGCTGATAAAGCAGGCGTAATGGCGGCGATGAAGGTGAAAACGGGGCTGAAGTAAACACGGAGAACCCCCGCCGCGCTCTGCGACGGGGTAAGTTTTCTGTTACTCCACCATCGCTTCCAGATGCTCGCGAAGTTCACCTTCCAGCGGCAGCGCTTTTTGCGTTTTCAGGTCGATGCAGACAAATGTAATTTGCGCGTCGGCAACGACTTCGCCTTCAGGCTCCAGCGTCACGACCTGGCTTAATACGCCGCTTTTGCCGTTAAGCTGCTGAACTTTGCTGGTGACGGTGAGTAAATCCCCCAGCACCGCCGGGCGGCGATAATTAATGTTGATGTTGACGACCACGAACGCGATGTGGTGTTGGGTCATCCATTGGAAGCCCGAACTGTTTTCCAGCCCATCCCAACGAGCCTCTTCGAGAAATTCGAGATAGCGGGCGTTATTCACGTGTTGATAAACATCCAGGTGATAGCCGCGTACTTTGATTTGTGTCTGCATAGCGCAATAGCCTTTCTTATTAATAGAGTCAGAGGTCGCACACTGGTACGACCTCTCTGTTCACAAACAAAAAAGGAAAAAGCGTGGTTTTTCCTTCTTTGTGGTTATCAGCCGAAAATCAATAAATTGATTTTCCAGGTTTACTCGTGAGTGCTTTCTGTGCGTTAGACGGAAAGCATCATCATTCTCACCAGTATCGGAGGTCGCACACTGGTACGACCTCTTTAGTCTGGCATTTTTTTGCTAGTGTGCAAACGCCTTCGCGCGTCAGAGCATCAGATGCGGCAGATTTCTTTCCACCAATGCGCCTCCCATGCCTGGTACCTGGCGCAGATCGTCGAGGGTTTTAAACGGGCCATACTCTTCGCGGTAGCTGACAATCGCCTGTGCCTTCTTCAACCCGACGCCGTTCATGGCACGCGCTAACTCTTCGGCGCTGGCGGTGTTGATGCTGACTTTGCCACTGTCGCTATTTTCGGTGGTCGCAGGTGTTTTTGCCGTAGCCGTAGCCGCAGGCGCAGCAGCTGCTTTGGTTTCCACTTGTGCTTTGCTTGTGGATTGTGCAGCAATGGCCTGTGATCCGAGAGCTGAGAAAGCGACTGAGAGAGCAATAAGACAAACTTTGATTCCTGATTTCATGCTGTTATCTCCTTGTTTGTTGACAGCGAGGCCACCATAACCGGAGAAAAACACCAGCACAAAAGGCAATGTTCAGAATTGGAAAAGGCCGCGAAAGCGGCCTTTGAATTTTGCAGTACGTTACGAAAATCTGCGAGCGTGCTCGACGTTATTGCTGCTGTTGAACGATATCGCCCAGCTTGATCTTCGCTTCTTTACGCAGGTTCGCCATCAGGGCTTCGAAGGCAATCTGAGCGTTGTTCTGGGTAATGCCCTGAACCATCGCTTTCTTCTGTTCTTCCGGCATAGTGCCGTCTTTCACTTCATCCAGCGACAGCAGAACCACGTTCCCCTGCATGTCGGTACTCACGCCGTAGCCTGGCTTATCTTTCTGCGGCAGCGGCAGGGTGAATGCAGCCTGGCTGATTGGATCCTGACCGGTACGGCTCAGGGTTTTCGCTGCGCTGAAGCTCAGATTGGCCGCTTTCATCGCATCGTCACCTTTACCCGCTTTCAGCTCAGCCAGCAGCTTGTCAGCATCCAGCTTCGCCTGCTGCTCCGCTTTGGTGTGCTTAACGATATCAACAACCTGATCTTTGACTTCTGCCAGCGGTTTAACCGCTTCGGCTTTGTGCTCGCTCACGCGCAGGACAAAAGCACGATCGCCATCGACAGTGATGATGTCAGAGTTGCTGCCCGGCGTGCCGTTCTCACCCACCAGACCGCCGTTGAAAATGGCATCAGAAACAGGTTTGAAGTTCAGCTCAGCCGGCAGGCTGTCGTGACCGAACCAGCCGGTTTCAACCACTTTCATGCCTGCAACCTGCGCCGCGCCAGCCAGCGTCTCGTTGTCATTGCTGGCTGCTTCGCTCACTTTCTGCTGCAGCGCATAGTACGCATCCAGCGCTTTTTCCTGTTTCACTTTCGCCGCGATATCATCATGAACGTCTGCCAGCGGCTTCACTTTCGCCGGTTCAACATCATCAAGACGTGCCACCAGGAAACCCACTGAAGACTTGATCACACTGGAGAGCTGACCTTTGTCTTTCAGACCGGCATTTTTCAGTTCATCTGGCGTGGTAGAGGCTTCCAGCCACCCCATATCGCCGCCATTTTTCGCGGAGATGATATCGGTAGATTTCGCTTTTGCGACGTCAGCAAAGTTAGCGCCTTTGTTGATTTCATCCAGCGCGGCTTTGGCATCAGCTTCCGTTTTGGTCTGGATAATGCTGTAGCGCACGCGCTGCGGCTGAGTGAACTGATCCTGATGCTGATCGTAGTAAGACTGGATATCGCTGTCAGAAGCGGTTTCCTGCATGCTCGCAGCATCCATCTTGATGTAGCTCACGCGGAACTGCTCTGGAGCAACGAACTGGTTTTTGTTCTGCTCGTAGTAGCTGTTGATTTCCTGATCGCTCACCTGCTGCTTCGCAGCCAGTGCGTTCACATCAATGGTGGCTTCACGCACAACACGCTGCTGAGAAACCAGCGCAGCCAGTTGATTCGTTTCGCCCGGCAGCATGAATTCAGAGCCAACAATCGCGTTGATCAGTTGCTGGGTAACCAGTTGGTTACGCAGTGCTTGCGCATACTGATCGGCGCTCATCCCCATCTGATTGACGATACCGTTGAAACGATCGTTATCAAATTTGCCATTCGACTGGAATGCCTGTGTCTGGAAGATGGCCTGTTTGACCTGAGCATCGCTGATGCCAAGGTTCAGATGTCTGGCATACTGATCCAGCAGCGCTTCGTCGATAAGACGGTTCAGCACCTGCTGACGCATGGTTTTCATGTAGTTTTCGTTAGACGCCAGTTCGGAGAACTGATCGCCCATCTGCTGCTGCATACGGTTACGTTCGCTGGCAACGGCATTTTCAAACTGTGGTCGGCTAATTTCCTGACCGTTCACTTTCGCGGCGTAGGTCTTGTTCCCGCCAATCAGGTAGCTGCTCACGCCGGTCAAAATAAACGACACGATAATGATACCGAAAATAATCTTGAGCACGACGCTATTCGCAGCCGTACGTAAGGAGTCCATCATGGTGTAACAACGCTCCGCTGTAGGTGACTTTTACCTCGCACAGCATAGCACGACTGGCGCTATGCGTAAGGGCGTATTTTGACAAGAAAGAGGGGCAATTGTCAGCCTGCGACTCACTTAAAAACAGAGAAAGTGCGGCTGGACAAATAAAAAAAAGGCACATCAGATGATGCGCCCTTGAACTTTGTCACATTCCCTTAACGGGAAAGCGATCAGTTTACCGCGTCTTTCAGTGCTTTACCTGCACGGAAACCCGGAACTTTGGCAGCAGCAATGGTGATCTCTTTACCTGTTTGCGGGTTGCGACCAGTACGGGCAGCACGCTCTTTAACAGCAAAAGTACCAAAACCTACCAGCGCAACGTCATCCCCAGCCTGCAAAGACTCGGTGACAGAAGCGATCAAAGCATCTAACGCACGGCCAGCAGCAGCTTTAGAAATATCCGCACCTGCAGCAATTTTGTCAATCAGTTGAGATTTGTTCACTATTCTCTTCCTCTCTTTATAATTTATATCGCACTGGAATCCTTCACAGTGCGACGGCGCAGCAGTTATATCAGGAGTGTCATGCCCTTACAACACCCGTTGTCTATGACATACCCAACCAGCAATCTAAATTAGCTATACAAAAAAAGGCTGGCAAGTGCGAAATCACCTGCCAGCCCTGTTTTTCTTAGCGCTATTTGCGCGAAATCACTATTTTGCGGTCACAACCTGCATTCCGTAGGGCTCATTCTGCAGTGCAAGTACCAGAACTTCCTCAATACGTTTCACAGGATGAATCTGCAAATCGGCAATCACGTTATCAGGAATTTCTTCTAAATCGCGTTTGTTCTCGTCCGGAATCAGAACAGTCTTAATGCCACCACGGTGAGCCGCGAGCAGTTTTTCCTTCAGGCCCCCAATCGGCAGCACCTGACCACGTAAGGTAATTTCACCCGTCATCGCCACATCGGCACGCACCGGATTCCCCGTCAGACAGGACACCAGCGCGGTACACATTGCGATACCTGCGCTCGGACCGTCTTTCGGCGTTGCGCCTTCAGGAACGTGAACGTGGATGTCGCGTTTTTCGTAGAAGTCGCCATTAATGCCGAGTTTCTCCGCACGCGCACGTACCACGGTCAGCGCAGCCTGAATGGATTCCTGCATCACTTCCCCCAGGGAACCGGTGTAAGTCAGCTTGCCTTTGCCCGGTACACACGCGGTTTCGATGGTCAGCAGATCGCCGCCCACTTCTGTCCACGCAAGACCCGTAACCTGACCTACGCGGTTTTCATCATCCGCACGGCCATAGTCGAAGCGCTGCACGCCAAGGTAATCATGCAGATTCTCACCGTTGATGGTGATGTGCTTGAGCGTTTTATCCAGCAGCAGCTGTTTCACCGCTTTACGGCACAGTTTGGAGATTTCACGCTCCAGGCTACGCACACCGGCTTCGCGAGTGTAGTAACGAATGATGCCCACAATCGCACTGTCTTCAACCGTAAGCTCGCCTTTTTTCAGGGCGTTACGCTCAATCTGTTTGGGCAACAGATGGCGTTTGGCAATATTCAGCTTCTCATCTTCGGTGTAACCGGAAAGACGAATCACTTCCATACGATCCAGCAGCGGAGCCGGAATGTTCATGGAGTTAGAGGTCGCCACGAACATCACGTCGCTGAGATCGTAATCGACTTCCAGATAGTGATCGCTGAACGCCACGTTCTGTTCTGGATCAAGGACTTCCAGCAATGCAGACGCCGGGTCTCCGCGCATGTCAGAGGACATTTTGTCGATCTCATCCAGCAGGAACAGCGGGTTTTTAACGCCCACTTTTGCCATTTTCTGGATAAGTTTGCCCGGCATCGAACCGATGTAGGTACGACGGTGACCACGAATTTCAGCTTCATCACGCACGCCACCGAGTGCCATACGGATGTATTTACGGCCCGTTGCTTTGGCAATGGACTGACCCAGAGAGGTTTTACCCACACCAGGAGGCCCTACCAGGCACAGAATCGGCCCTTTCAGTTTGTTCACGCGGCTCTGGACTGCGAGATACTCGAGGATGCGGTCTTTGACACGCTCCAGACCATAATGGTCGGTATCGAGGATCTCTTGCGCCTGGCGCAGATCTTTTTTGACTTTGCTGCGCGCATTCCACGGAACCTGCACCATCCAGTCAATGTAGCCGCGTACGACCGTCGCTTCCGCCGACATCGGAGACATCATTTTCAGCTTCTGCAGCTCAGCTTCCGCCTTCTCTTTTGCCTCTTTCGGCATCTTAGCGGCATCAATCTTACGCTTCAGCGCTTCGTTTTCGTCTGGCGCATCGTCCATCTCGCCGAGTTCTTTCTGAATGGCTTTCATTTGCTCGTTCAGATAGTACTCGCGCTGAGATTTCTCCATCTGCTTTTTGACGCGATTGCGGATGCGTTTTTCAACCTGCAGCAGGTCGATTTCCGATTCCATCATCGCCATCAGGTATTCCAGACGTTCGTTGATGTCGGACATCTCCAGCACCGACTGTTTGTCCGTCAGCTTGAGCGGCATGTGCGCAGCGATGGTGTCCGCCAGACGCGCCGGATCGTCGATGCTGTTCAGCGACGTCAGCACTTCCGGTGGGATTTTCTTGTTGAGCTTGATGTAGCCTTCAAACTGGCTGATGGCGGTGCGTACCAGCACCTCCTGCTCACGCTCTTCGATAGCCGGAGACTCAAGGTACTCCGCTTTCGCCGAGAAATGCTCGCCGTTGTCAGACAGTGCGGAAATACGCGCACGCTGCAGGCCTTCAACCAGCACTTTGACGGTGCCATCAGGCAGCTTCAGCATCTGCAAAATAGAGGCCACGGTCCCGACGGTGAAAAGATCGTTTACACCCGGCTCATCCGTTGACGCGTCTTTTTGAGCGACCAGCATGATTTTTTTATCATGGTCCATGGCCGCTTCCAGACAACGGATAGATTTTTCCCGCCCGACAAATAAGGGAATGACCATGTGCGGATAAACCACCACATCGCGCAACGGCAATACGGGGATGTCAATGCGTTCAGAACGCTCAGGATTCATAGAGCTCTCTCTTAGTTTAATGTCCGCCAGGTAGTCGATGGCGCCACTGGCTTTACGCCACCGTTAACATGTAATCCAGTATATGGGGATGTTTCCCACACATTCAACGCCAGGAATACAGGAAAAGTAAAAGGGGGATAAAATATCCCCCTTTTGGTTAACTGACTGAGTAATTTGGTGAATTATTCGCCAGATGCCTGCTGTGTTTCACTGGTGCCATACATCAGCAGCGGCTTAGTTTGCCCTTCGATGACGGACTCATCGATAATCACTTTTTCAACGTCTTCCATAGAAGGCAGATCGTACATGGTATCGAGCAGCGCAGCTTCCACGATAGAACGCAGGCCACGGGCACCGGTTTTACGGGCCATCGCTTTGCGAGCAATCGCGTCCAGCGCTTCATCACGGAATTCCAGATCCACGCCTTCGAGGTTAAACAGCGCCTGATACTGCTTGGTCAGGGCGTTTTTCGGCTCTTTGAGGATCTGAATCAGCGCGTCTTCGCTCAGTTCATTCAGGGTTGCAACCACGGGCAGACGGCCGATGAATTCCGGGATAAGACCAAATTTGATCAAATCTTCCGGCTCGACCTGCTCCAGCAGCTCGCCTTCGTTGGCTTTTTCAGATTTCGCTTTCACGGTCGCACCGAAGCCGATACCTGAACCGGTTTCCACACGATGAGAGATCACTTTATCCAGACCGGCAAATGCACCGCCACAGATAAAGAGGATCTTCGAGGTATCAACCTGCAGGAATTCCTGCTGCGGATGCTTACGGCCACCCTGCGGCGGAACAGCGGCCACGGTGCCTTCGATAAGCTTCAGCAGAGCCTGCTGTACGCCTTCGCCGGACACGTCGCGGGTAATCGACGGGTTATCCGATTTACGGGAAATTTTGTCGATCTCATCGATATAAACGATGCCACGCTGCGCTTTCTGTACGTCGTAATCGCACTTCTGCAGCAGTTTCTGGATGATGTTTTCCACGTCTTCACCCACGTAACCGGCTTCGGTCAGGGTGGTGGCATCCGCCATGGTAAAAGGCACGTCCAGCAGACGAGCGAGCGTTTCCGCCAGCAGTGTTTTACCGGAACCGGTTGGGCCAATCAGCAGAATATTACTTTTGCCGAGTTCTATACCGTTGCTGGTATCGCCGTTACGCAGACGCTTGTAATGGTTGTAAACCGCCACCGCCAGCACTTTTTTCGCCCTTTCCTGACCGATAACATAATCGTCCAGGTGATGGCGGATTTCATGCGGCGTGGGCAATGCACTACGTTCACGATGCGGAGCGACTTCTTTGATTTCTTCGCGAATGATGTCGTTACATAAATCAACGCATTCGTCGCAGATATACACGGACGGCCCGGCGATCAGCTTACGCACTTCATGCTGGCTTTTGCCGCAAAAAGAGCAATACAACAGTTTGCCTGAACCATCTTTGCGTTTATCTGTCATGAGTCCAAACCTCTTTCTAAGTTCTTTGTGCCGCACATGACGACGCAAATGCCAGTCTTCGCGAAATGCCGCCCTCTACAGTATAGCGGCACTGGACGCAGTGGCATTATTTACGATGGGTCAAAATGGAGTCGACCAGACCATACTCTACCGCTTCAGATGCAGCCAGGAAGCGGTCACGTTCGGTGTCGCGCTCAATCTGTTCAAGAGATTGACCCGTGTGTTGCGCCATAAGTTCATTCATGCGCGCTTTAACTTTCAGGATTTCTTTGGCGTGGATTTCAATATCCGTCGCCTGCCCCTGGTAACCGCCCAGCGGCTGGTGGATCATCACGCGGGAGTTCGGCAGGCAGAAACGCTTGCCTTTCGCGCCCGCGGTCAGCAGGAATGCGCCCATCGAGCACGCCTGACCCATACAAATGGTGCTGACGTCCGGCTTGATGAACTGCATGGTGTCATAGATAGACATGCCTGCGGTGATCACGCCGCCTGGGGAGTTGATGTACAGGTAAATGTCTTTTTCCGGGTTTTCCGCTTCCAGAAACAGCATCTGCGCTACGATCAAGTTCGCCATGTGATCTTCCACCTGACCGGTCAGAAAGATAACGCGCTCCTTGAGCAGACGGGAGTAGATATCAAAAGAACGTTCACCGCGAGAAGTCTGTTCGATGACCATGGGCACCAGGGCCATATGGGGTGCAAAGTTATCTCGTTCGCCACTGTATGACATGTCCGTCTCCTGGATAAATAGTGAAATTACCTGCTGTACTGATTGTAACCTTGCGGACGGATCATCAGCCAGTCTGTCTGTTACTTCCCCTTTTATGGGGTTGCTACTGCCGTATTTCAAGCATAACAATATTTTGGTGTTACGCTAACACCGAAACACTGTTTTGGCACGTTCAGGCATCTATTACTGCAATAAAAAAACCCGCTACCGGCAGGCAACGGGTTTTTCGCTCAAACTTTACACCGTCAGGGCGTTAATTACGCCTGCTGGTTCATCAGTTCGTTGAAAGAAGTGGCTTTTTCAGACACTTTCGCTTTGTTCAGAATGGCTTCAACAGCCTGCTCTTCCAGCGCGACGTTACGCATGTTGTCCATCAGCTCTTTGTTCTTGCTGTAGAACTCGATCACTTCTTTCGGATCTTCGTACGCAGAAGCCATTTCTTCGATCAGGCCTTTCACGCGGTCTTCGTCAGCTTTCAGCTCGTGGGTACGAATCACTTCGCCCAGCAGCAGACCAACAACAACGCGGCGTTTAGCTTGTTCTTCGAACAGTTCGCGTGGCAGCTCCATCGCTTGTTTAGCGTTGCCGCCAAAGCGCTGTGCCGCCTGCTGACGCAGAACGTCAACTTCGCTGTCGATCAGGGCCGCTGGCACGTCGATGTTGTTGGCGTTAACCAGACCTTCGATTGCCTGAGACTTGATGCGGTTTTTAACAGCACCTTTCAGCTCGCGCTCCATGTTCTTACGTACTTCAGCACGCAGACCGGCTACGGAACCCTCTTCCACGCCGAAACGCTTGATGAATTCTTCAGTCAGTTCTGGCAGCTCACGCTCTTCGACTTTCTTCAGGTTAATAACGAACTTAGCCGCTTTACCTTTCAGATTTTCAGCGTGGTACTCTTCCGGGAAGGTCACGTCGATGGTGAATTCTTCGCCCGCTTTGTGGCCTGTGATACCGTCTTCAAAGCCTGGGATCATACGACCCTGGCCCATTGCCAGTACGAAATCAGTGGCTTTGCCGCCTTCGAATTCTTCGCCGTCTACAGAGCCGGTGAAGTCAACGGTAACGCGGTCTTCAGCGTCAACTGCGCCTTCTTTATCTTTCCAGGTTGCCTGCTGCTTACGCAGGGTGTCCAGCATGCCGTCAACGTCAGCATCGGTCACTTCAACCACTGGTTTTTCCACTTCGATCGCGTCCAGACCCTGCAGTTCTACTTCTGGGTACACTTCGAACTCAACCGCGTAAGTGAAGTCTTCACCCAGTTTGTATTCACCCGGAACGTAGTTCGGGGCACCGGCTGGATTGATTTTCTCTTTGATGATCGCATCAACGAAGTTGCGGCTCATCAGGTCACCCAGCACGTCCTGGCGAACAGAGGCGCCATAACGCTGAGCAACAACATTCATCGGTACTTTCCCTTTACGGAAACCGTCGATGCGAACTTTTTTCGCTACGTTGACCAGCTCGCTTTTCACAGCGTTTTCGATGCTGTCAGCAGCGATAGTAATCGTTACACGGCGGCCAAGGCCCTGGGTGGTTTCAACTGAAACTTGCATCTTGTTACCTCAAAAAAATCACAGTGCTCGGTCAACTCTGGAAGCGCGTATCGCAGACTTCGCAGAACCGGGATGTTCCCTTCAGTACAGAAGTCCATTCCCTGTTGCCAGAATCATCCCGAAGACATTCCGAAAATAAGACGCAGCATTATAGCGGCATCACTGTAGCGAGTCGAGAACAGGAATGGCGCAGCGATGCGCCATTTTTCACAATTTTGAGGTAAATTTGACCTGAAAAAAGCATTGCCTGCTCAAATCTCATGCAAAACAAAACGGCCCAATGGGCCGTTGAGAGTGATGACAAACCTCTAACGAATGAGATTTGTCATAGGGTACCGAATAAAAAAACAAGGAAAATCAATTTATTGATTTTCGGCTGCTCACCACAAAGAAGGAAAAACCACGCTTTTTCCTTCTTTGTCAGAAGTCTCTAACGGCCCAATGGGCCGTTTTCTCATTAATCTGTACGCAACATACTGGAAAAGTTCCGGCTGTTGCAAATGTGAATTTACGCGATAGTGCCCGCTCCGCGACACGGCGGTGACGCAAACACGGTGTCCTGTAACCCTTCCCACTCTTTCACCGTGTAGGTGTGCAGTGCCAGCGCATGTACGGTGCTGGACAATTCAGCGGTTAAGGTCCCGTAAATCATTCGATGGCGGCTAAGGAAACGCTCTCCGGCAAAACAGTCGCTAACCAGCACGACTTTGAAATGGCTTTCAGAGCCCGCCGGGACATTGTGGCGATAACTTTCGTCTGCCACTTCGAGGAATAAGGGTGAAAACGCTGCCCTTAACTTTTCTTCTATCTGTTCACGTATCATCATGAATTTACTCCTCCGACAACGCTGAGATGTCGCCTTTCCCTTTAAATGTTAGCCGCTTTTACCGTTTCCATTACATGAAGACAACAAAAATTTAGCTTTCGTCTGTTTCTCTCACGCAAAGGGATGAAGTTTGCTTTCAATGCCCTCCGAATCCTCGCAAAAATCGGCAGGAAATTGTGCCTGTGCGCAGAAATCACTCAACACGATGAATTTACATGCATTGCCCACTTCCCCTCTCTGATGGCGATGTTATGATGGCGGGAATTTTTCTCCGTAGAAAATTTTGCCCGTTGAACAACAGTGACGCTGAGAGCCAAGACATGTTAAAAAAAATCCTCTTCCCGTTGGTTGCGATGTTTATGCTGGCCGGTTGTGCCAAGCCGCAAACCACCATTGACGTATCGCCTAAAATTACCCTGCCTTCACAGGATCCAAGCCTGATGGGCGTGACCGTCAGCATCAATGGCGCCGATCAGCGTCAGGACCAGGCGCTGGCGAAAGTGACCCGTGATAACCAGCTGGTGACCCTGACCGCTTCCCGCGATCTGCGTTTCCTGCTGCAGGAAGTGCTTGAGAAACAAATGACCGCCCGTGGCTACATGATTGGCCCGAACGGTGCCGTTGATCTGCAAGTCATCGTTAACAACCTGTACGCTGACGTGTCTCAGGGCAACGTTCGCTACAACATCGCGACCAAAGCAGACATCGCCATCATCGCCACCGCGAAGAACGGTAACAAGATGACTAAGAACTATCGCGCGAGCTACCAGGTTGAAGGCGCATTCACCGCCAATAACCAGAACATCGCTAATGCGGTGAACAGCGTGCTGACGGATACCATTTCCGACATGGCGCAGGACACCAGCGTTCACGACTTCATCAAGCAAAACGCTCGTTAAGTTGATGACTGACCCGGCTCCGGCCGGGTCAGTCATCTAAAGCCCATGTCAAATCACTACCTGCGCATCTTCCAGCAACCTAAATCAGCCATTCTGCTGATCCTCGGCTTCGCCTCTGGCCTGCCTCTGGCGTTGACGTCCGGCACGCTTCAGGCGTGGATGACCGTCGAGAACATCGATCTCAAAACCATCGGTTTCTTCTCGCTCGTCGGCCAGGCCTACGTCTTTAAATTCCTGTGGTCACCGATGATGGACCGCTACACGCCGCCGTTTCTTGGCCGTCGTCGCGGTTGGTTATTAACGACTCAGGTGCTGTTGCTGGTAGCCATTGCTGCGATGGGCTTTCTCGAACCGTCGAGTCAGTTACGCTGGATGGCCGCGCTGGCGGTAGTGATAGCTTTCTGTTCTGCCTCGCAGGATATCGTGTTCGATGCCTGGAAAACGGATGTGCTGCCACCAGAAGAGCGTGGCACGGGCGCGGCGATTAGCGTGCTGGGTTATCGCCTGGCGATGCTGGTTTCTGGCGGCCTGGCGCTGTGGTTGGCCGATCAATGGCTTGGCTGGCAAGCGATGTACTGGCTGATGGCCGCGCTGATGATCCCTTGCATCATCGCCACCTTAATGGCGCCGGAACCCAGCGACGTTATTCCTGCCCCGAAAACGCTGGAACAAGCTGTGGCTGAGCCACTGCTGGATTTCTTTGGCCGCAATAACGCCTGGCTGATTCTGCTGCTGATCGTCCTTTATAAGTTGGGCGATGCGTTTGCCATGAGTCTGACCACCACATTCCTGATCCGCGGCGTCGGCTTTGATGCCGGTGAAGTGGGCGTGGTGAATAAAACGTTGGGGCTGTTTGCCACCATCCTCGGCGCGCTGTACGGCGGGGTGTTAATGCAACGTCTGTCGCTGTTCAGGGCTTTGCTGATTTTCGGTATTTTGCAGGGCGCATCGAACGCGGGTTACTGGCTGCTGTCGGTCACCGATAAGAGCATGTTCAGCATGGGCAGCGCCGTCTTCTTCGAAAACCTGTGCGGCGGGATGGGCACCTCGGCGTTTGTTGCCTTATTAATGACCCTCTGCAACAAGTCGTTTTCTGCAACACAGTTTGCCCTGCTTTCTGCCCTGTCTGCCGTTGGGCGTGTCTATGTCGGCCCAATTGCCGGTTGGTTTGTGGAAGCGCACGGCTGGCCAACCTTCTATATGTTCTCTGTCGTTGCCGCCGTTCCCGGTATTTTACTGCTGCTGCTGTGTCGTCAGACGCTGGAATACACCTGGCAAACAGAAAGCTTTATGCCACGCACGGAATTTAAATCGGCCTATTCATTGGCGTTGTTGGTTCTGACCCTGGGCTGTCTTGTCCTGGCCGTCTGGCTTCTGCTGCTGGTGTTGAACGCCCTGGATCTGACCAACTTCTCCTTCCTCACCGACATGCTGGAAGTCGGCGCTTTTATTGCCATTGGCGGCATTGTCTTTGGCGGCCTTTTGGATGCGCTGGCATTACGGAAAACACGCCTTGCCTGAACAATAAATAAGCAAAGCAGCCGTTGTAATCACCTCGGGTAATTATAACGGCCGTCAGTCATTCACTTTTTTCGATTGTTATTTTGTGCGTTATCTAATTTCGGAAATTACTGGCGCTTTTCGCATTTCGGCTTATTCCCTTAACCGATTCAGCTTGAGGCCATTTATTTTATTGTTTTTTCATTGTCGTTTGTTTGATAATTTATTGTTAATTATTTGTTTGTTTTTGGCGCCATTTATAGCCCAAGCTCCAGAAACCAGATTATTCAACCCCGTTTAGTTATAACGCCGCGCGAATGCGCTATCTGCCTGGATTTTAGACATAATCGGTAACATCTGTGACAGCCCCGGCAGAACCCAGTAACAGCCCAAAGACACTTCTCCAATCATGTTTACAGTAATGTAACCTTCCCGTAAAATGCCCCCACACTTTAAACGCCACCAGATCCCGTGGAATTGAGGTCGTTAATGAGACTCAGGAAATACAATAAAAGTTTGGGATGGTTGTCATTACTCGCAGGCACTGTATTACTCAGTGGCTGTGATTCTGCGCTACTTGACCCCAAAGGACAGATTGGACTGGAGCAACGTTCTTTGATACTGACGGCTTTTGGCCTGATGTTGATTGTCGTTATTCCCGCCATCTTGATGGCAGTTGGTTTCGCCTGGAAGTACCGTGCGAGCAATAAAGATGCGAAGTATAGCCCTAACTGGTCACACTCCAATAAAGTGGAAGCTGTGGTCTGGACAGTGCCTATTCTTATCATCCTGTTCCTTGCCGTTCTCACCTGGAAGACCACTCACGCGCTTGAGCCTGGCAAACCGCTGGCCCATGACGAAAAACCAATGACCATCGAAGTGGTCTCCATGGACTGGAAATGGTTCTTCATTTATCCGGAACAGGGTATTGCGACTGTTAACGAAATCGCCTTCCCGGCGAACGTGCCAGTCCAGTTCAAAGTCACCTCCAACTCCGTGATGAACTCGTTCTTTATCCCGCGTTTGGGTAGCCAGATTTATGCGATGGCCGGTATGCAGACTAACCTGCACCTGATCGCCAATGAAGCAGGCACCTACGACGGTATCTCCGCCAGCTACAGTGGCCCGGGCTTCTCTGGAATGAAGTTCAAAGCCATTGCCACACCTGATCGCGCGGGTTTCGATCAGTGGGTCGCGAAAGTGAAACAGTCTCAGAGCACCCTGAACGACATGGCTGCGTATGACAAACTGGCCGCACCGAGCGAATACAACAAGGTGGAATACTTCTCCAGCGTGCAACCTGATTTGTTCAAAGATGTGATTAACAAATTCATGGGTCACGGTCACATGGACATGAGCCAACCTGCCGGTGAGCACGCCTCACACGAAGGGATGGAAGGCATGGACATGAGTCACGCGGAAACCGCTCACTAAGGGGCCGAGGAAGAAACGATGTTCGGAAAATTAACACTGGATGCAGTGCCCTACCACGAACCCATTATCGTGGTTACGGTGGCTGCCATTATCATCGGTGGGGCAGCCTTACTGGGCTTGATCACTTACTTCGGTAAGTGGACCTACCTGTGGAAAGAGTGGCTGACGTCTGTCGACCATAAAAAGCTCGGTATCATGTACTGCATCGTCGGTATCGTGATGCTGATTCGTGGCTTTGCTGACGCCATCATGATGCGTAGCCAGCAGGTCCTTGCCTCAGCCGGTGAAGCAGGCTTCTTGCCACCGCACCACTACGATCAGATCTTTACCGCACACGGCGTTATCATGATCTTCTTCGTGGCGATGCCGCTGGTTATCGGCCTGATGAACGTGGTTGTTCCACTGCAGATCGGCGCGCGCGACGTTGCGTTCCCGTTCCTGAACAACCTGAGCTTCTGGTTCACTGTCGTCGGCGTTATCCTGGTTAACCTGTCTCTCGGTGTGGGCGAATTCGCGCAGACCGGCTGGCTGGCCTATCCACCGCTGTCGGGCATTGAGTACAGTCCGGGCGTAGGGGTCGATTACTGGATTTGGGCCCTTCAGCTCTCCGGTATCGGTACGACGCTGACCGGGATCAACTTCTTTGTGACCATCATCAAGATGCGTGCGCCTGGCATGACCATGTTCAAGATGCCTGTTTTCACCTGGGCTTCTCTGTGCGCTAACGTCCTGATTATTGCCTCCTTCCCCATCCTGACTGTCACCATCGCGCTGCTGACCCTTGACCGTTATATCGGTACCCATTTCTTCACTAATGAAATGGGCGGCAACATGATGATGTACATCAACCTGATCTGGGCCTGGGGCCATCCGGAAGTGTACATTCTGGTGCTGCCGGTGTTTGGTGTGTTCTCCGAAGTGGCGGCCACCTTCTCCCGTAAGCGTCTGTTTGGTTACACCTCACTGGTGTGGGCCACCGTCTGTATTACCGTTCTGTCGTTCATCGTTTGGTTGCACCACTTCTTCACCATGGGTGCAGGCGCGAACGTAAACGCCTTCTTCGGTATTGCGACCATGATTATCGCGATCCCTACCGGGGTTAAGATCTTCAACTGGCTGTTCACCATGTATCAGGGCCGGATCGTGTTCCATTCTGCGATGCTGTGGACCATCGGTTTTATCGTGACCTTCTCGGTCGGCGGTATGACTGGCGTTCTGCTGGCGGTGCCGGGTGCGGACTTCGTGCTGCACAACAGCCTGTTCCTGATTGCCCACTTCCATAACGTGATTATCGGTGGTGTGGTGTTCGGTTGCTTCGCGGGTATCACCTACTGGTGGCCGAAAGCCTTTGGCTTCACCCTGAACGAGACCTGGGGCAAACGCGCCTTCTGGTTCTGGATAATCGGCTTCTTCGTGGCCTTTATGCCGCTGTACGTGCTGGGCTTCATGGGGATGACCCGTCGCCTGAGCCAGCAGATTGATCCGCAGTTCCACCCTATGCTGGTTGTTGCAGCCTGTGGTGCAGCGCTGATTGCCTGTGGTATCGCGTGCCAGCTGATTCAGTACTACGTGTCTATTCGCGACCGCGAGCAGAACCGTGACCTGACCGGTGACCCGTGGGGCGCGCGTACGCTGGAGTGGGCAACCTCTTCTCCGCCTCCGTTCTATAACTTTGCCATTGTGCCGCAGATTCATGAGCGTGACGCATTCTGGGAAATGAAAGAGAAAGGCGAAGCGTACAAGCAACCTGCGAGCTATGAAGAAATCCATATGCCGAAAAACAGCGGTGCGGGCATCGTGATTGCCGCCTTCGCTACGGTATTCGGTTTTGCCATGATCTGGCATATCTGGTGGATGGCGATTGTTGGCTTCCTCGGCATCGTTATTAGCTGGATTGTGAAAAGCTTCGACGAGGACGTGGATTACTACGTGCCGGTAGCAGAAATCGAAAAACTGGAAAATCAGCATTTCGATGAGATCTCTAAGGCAGGGCTGAAAAATGGCAACTGATACTCTGACTAACGCGCACGCCCACGCGCACGACCATGGGCATCACGATTCAGGGCCGACCAAAGTCTTCGGCTTCTGGATCTACCTGATGAGCGACTGCGTTCTGTTCTCCATTCTGTTCGCGACCTACGCGGTGTTGGTTAACAACACCGCCGGTGGCCCGGCAGGGAAGGACATTTTCGAGCTGCCGTTCGTTCTGGTTGAGACGGCTCTGCTGCTGTTCAGCTCCATCACTTATGGCATGGCGGCGATCGCCATGTATAAGAACAACAAGAGCCAGGTTATCGCCTGGCTGGCGTTGACCTGGCTGTTCGGTGCAGGCTTCATCGCGATGGAAATCTATGAATTCCATCACCTGATCGTAGAAGGTATGGGTCCGGATCGCAGTGGCTTCCTGTCCGCGTTCTTCGCGCTGGTCGGGACTCACGGTCTGCACGTGACCTCTGGTCTTATCTGGATGGCGGTACTGATGTTCCAGATTAGCCGTCGCGGCCTGACCAGCACTAACCGTACTCGTATCCTGTGCCTGAGCCTGTTCTGGCACTTCCTGGACGTCGTGTGGATCTGCGTGTTCTCTGTAGTTTATCTGATGGGGGCGATGTAATGAGTCATTCAACCGATCATGGCGCGTCTCACGGCAGCGTAAAAACTTACATGACAGGGTTTATCCTGTCGATCATCCTGACGGCTATCCCGTTTGCGATGGTGATGAACGGCTCTGCGTCCCACGTTGTGCTGATTGGCACTGTGCTGTTGACCGCTGTGGTGCAGATTCTGGTGCATCTGGTGTGCTTCCTGCACATGAACAGCAAGTCTGATGAGGGCTGGAACCTGACGGCCTTCATCTTTACTGTACTGATCATCGCCATTGTGGTGATAGGCTCCATCTGGATCATGTGGAACCTTAACTACAACATGATGGTTCGATAAGAGCGGCGAGTATGATTAAGCAATACCTGCAAGTTACAAAACCCGGCATCATCTTCGGTAACCTGATCTCGGTGATCGGCGGATTCCTGTTGGCCTCCAAAGGCCACATCGATTACCCGCTGTTTATCTCCACCCTGATCGGCGTGTCCCTGGTCGTTGCATCCGGTTGTGTATTCAACAACTACATCGACAGGGATATCGACAAGAAGATGGAACGAACCAAAAATCGGGTGCTGGTCAAAGGCCTGATTTCTGCGAACGTTTCGCTGGCGTATGCCACTCTGTTGGGTATTGCTGGCTTCGCGCTGCTGTGGTTCGGCGCTAACCCGCTGGCCTGCTGGCTTGGCGTGATGGGGTTCGTGGTTTATGTTGGCGTTTACAGCCTGTACATGAAGCGCAACTCCGTGTACGGCACGCTGATTGGATCCCTGTCAGGCGCAGCGCCGCCGGTGATTGGCTACTGTGCCGTCACCGGTAACTTTGACAGCGGTGCGGCTATTCTGCTGGCTATCTTCAGCCTGTGGCAAATGCCTCACTCCTACGCCATCGCGATTTTCCGCTTTAAGGATTATCAGGCGGCGAACATCCCGGTTCTGCCGGTGGTGAAAGGGATCTCCGTTGCCAAAAACCACATCACGCTCTACATCATCGCCTTTGCTGTGGCGACCCTGATGCTCACCCTCGGCGGCTATGCAGGCTATAAATACCTGATTGTCGCGGCAGCGGTCAGCGTCTGGTGGCTTGGCATGGCATTACGCGGATACAAAGTGGCCGATGACAGAATCTGGGCGCGCAAGCTGTTTGGCTTCTCTATCATCGCGATCACTGCCCTTTCCGTGATGATGTCCGTCGACTTTATGGTGCCGGATTCTCATTCTGTGCTGGCTTACCTCTGGTAAACCGGACGAAATGAATAAAAGGGTGCTTCGGCACCCTTTACATTATGAAAAATAAGGAAAAAGCGTGGTTTTTCCTTATTTTTAGTTAGCAGCCGAAAATCAATAAATTGATTTTCCTGATTTTATGATGGGTGCCATTTTCTCGATCAAAAATTGATTGAGCGTATCGCCTCTATAAAAGGGTGCTTCGGCACCCTTTTTTATTCATGTTATCAATAAAATCCCAATGTAATATTTGCTAATCAACCGCCTGTTTACCCTGCCCTTCCCCGGCCTTACACTAAGCGCTGCTTTTATATTGAGGTGGAAATGAACGATTTTAAAATGACACCGGGGGAACTGCGCGCAACCTGGGGTTTAGGGACCGTATTCTCGCTGCGCATGCTCGGCATGTTTATGGTTCTGCCCGTTCTGACCACTTACGGCATGGCGCTTCAGGGCGCGAGCGAAGCGCTGATTGGCCTGGCTATCGGCATTTACGGTCTGGCTCAGGCTGTGTTTCAAATCCCGTTTGGCCTGCTTTCTGACCGGATTGGCCGCAAACCGCTGATTGTCGGCGGCTTACTGATTTTTGTCCTCGGCAGCGTGATTGCCGCTCTCTCGGATTCCATCTGGGGCATTATTCTTGGCCGGGCATTACAGGGCTCAGGGGCGATTGCCGCCGCCGTTATGGCCCTGCTTTCCGACCTCACCCGCGAACAGAACCGCACCAAGGCGATGGCCTTTATCGGCGTCAGCTTCGGGGTCACTTTCGCTATCGCGATGGTGCTTGGCCCGATAGTGACCCACAAGCTGGGTCTGCACGCGCTGTTTTGGATGATCGCCGGGCTGGCGACGCTCGGTATTCTGCTGACCCTCTGGGTGGTGCCCAACAGCGAAAACCATGTGCTGAACCGCGAGTCTGGCATGGTGAAAGGCTGCTTCAGCAAAGTGCTGATGGAGCCAAAGCTACTGAAGCTGAACTTCGGCATTATGTGCCTGCACATCCTGCTGATGTCGACGTTTGTCGCCCTGCCCGGCCAGCTCGAAGCCGCAGGTTTCCCGGCCGCCGAACACTGGAAAATCTATCTGGTGACAATGCTGATTTCGTTTGTCTCCGTCGTGCCGTTCATCATCTACGCCGAAGTGAAACGCCGCATGAAGCGCGTGTTCCTGGTGTGCATCGCCCTGATTTTGATTGCAGAAATTGTGCTGTGGGGTTCCGGTTCTTACTTCTGGGAGCTGGTCGCAGGCGTGCAGCTGTTCTTCCTGGCGTTTAACCTGATGGAAGCCCTGCTGCCCTCGCTTATCAGTAAGGAATCCCCGGCCGGGTACAAAGGCACCGCGATGGGTATCTATTCCACCAGCCAGTTCCTCGGCGTGGCGATTGGTGGCTCACTGGGCGGCTGGGTTGATGGCATCTTTGATTCACAAACCGTCTTTTTGATGGGTGCGTTACTGGCAACGGTTTGGCTGCTGGTCGCCATGACGATGCAGGAACCGCCTTACGTCAGTAGCCTGCGAGTCGCCATTCCGGATGATGTAGACGAAGACGAAGCGTTGAAAACTCGTCTGCTGGCAAAAGAAGGCGTGAAAGAAGTGTTGGTGGTTGCGGCGGAACGTTCTGCCTATGTCAAAATTGACAGCAAAGTGACCAACCGCTTTGAAGTGGAGCAGGTTATCAAAGCCGTTTGATTCACAAATTGCCGGGTGGCTTGATTGCCGGTCGTCTGGATTGCCGGGTGGCGGCTTCGCCTTACCCGGCCTACGGTTTCGTTGAATCTGTAGGCCCGGTCAGCGTAGCGCCACCGGGCAAAATCACGACTCCGGCGTCACCCCTTTCTTCAGCAAAATATTCCCATACTTAGCTGTTTCGCCGGTGACGACAATCGCAAAGGCTTTCTGCGCTCGCTCGTAAAAGGCAAAGCGATCGATTCGACTGACAGGCGTCATCTCACCTTCACCAAATAAAGCCTTCTGGTAGCGAGCCTCCACGCTTTTATCAAGCTGATCGCCTGCAACCGGGGCCATCATCACCAGGGGCTCAGCATAGCTGTCCAGTTCAAACAGCGGAATGACTGCTTTCAACAGCGCATCGATTTTCAGGCCATCCGCGCGAATCACCTGTGGCCCGATGCTGTGGGCGGGAAAGTGCGCATCGGCGAAAATGATTTCATCCCCGTGGCCCATTTCGGCCAGCGTTTTCAGCAAGTCAGGCGAAATCAAAGGCGAGATAGTTTTCAGCATGTCAGTTTTCCTGTGGTGTATAAACGCGGTAGCGGTAATCAACAGCGGCTCGTGCGACGCTGGCAGTTGGATAGAAACCGACACCGCTCCAGCCGTAAAAAGAAGCGCCAAGCACGGTGGTTTCTGCTTCATCCAGCACCTTCACCGGAATGCCCAGCGCATCGGCTTTCATCTGATTCCAGAGCGTATTGCGGCTTCCCCCGCCCACCAGCAATAATTCACGTGTTCTGAACCCCGCAGCCTGTTCCAGCCGGGCAAGATTGCCTTTCAACTGGCGCGTTAATCCTTCCAGCGCGGCGCGATACAAATGCCCGCGCGTGGTGCCTAAAGTTACGCCTTCCCAGCCAGCCTGCGGATGCGTTAACAGCTCACAATTCATCCTCACGCCTTCGCAACCCGCAGGAATGTGACGAGCCTGTTCCACAATGTCTTGCCACGGCGTTTGCGCATCGCCCAGCAGCGTGCGTAACCACTCCAGCACGCCAGAGGCCAGATACTGCATGCCGGGGTTGTACACGCCGGGTTCGCTGTCGAGTTCGCAGGTTGAACCGGGGCAAGCCGCCAGTTTCTGACTGTCGATAGTGCGGCTGCGTACCATCAGAATTTCCCAGGTGCCGGAAGAAAGCACAGGCTGATCGATATCCGCCCCTGCGCCATACAGCGCAAACTGAGTATCGTGGCCGCAGGAAATCACCGGTAAAGCAGGCGGTAATCCAAGAAACTCAGCCATCGTTGGAAGTAATTGTCCCACACATTCCCCCGGCATGACCTGCGGCGGAAAGAGCGACTCGGGAACCCCCATTAAATCGAGGATGGATGCGCTGAAATCCCCACTTTGCAGAGACAGCAGTTGGCTGGTTCCTGCCATGGTGCGGTCGGTGGTGAATTCGCCCGTCAAACGTTGATTAATCAACGAAGAGATAAACAGCCAGCGGTGTGCTTTTGTCAGCAGATCTGGATGGTGTTGCTTCAACCAAAGCAGCTTGTAGAGGGTGTTAAAACTAAAATGCCCGACGCCGCTGGTTTTTTGCAGCCACTCAGGGGAAACCTGTTGCAGGAAGGTGTTCATCACCGGTGTTGTGCGCGGGCATTTCCAGCTAATGATGGGATAAAGCAACTTTCCGGCGTTATCTGCCAGCGCACCGTCGACGCCAAAAGTGGTGACGGTCAACCCGGCAATTCTGTAGCCCATAAGCTGGGTCTGAACTTCCCGGCAACAATGAGCAAAACGCTGCAAAATGGCGTCCAGCGACCACTGGTGCCAGGTGGAGTCTTCAGCTGCAGACTCACTGGCATTGGCGATGCTTGCACGTGCGACGACCGTACCTTGCGGATCCAGTGCTATCGCCCGCACGTTGGTCGCCCCGCAATCGAGAACCAGAAAACAGTCTTTCATCGTCCCTCCCGATGAGCGCGAGGCATCACCCCGCGCTCTCATCCCTTAACGTTTATACAGCGGGCCGTAATTTTGACAGGCGCGATAATCCTGCCCTTCCAGATCCATGCCGTGCGCCGCCCACGCGGTAGGACGCCAGACTTGCTCCTCTTCGAGGTTGTGCATGCAGACCGGAATACGCAGCATCGCCGCCAGAGTGACAAACTCGGCGCCCACATGCCCGACCGTCAACACACCGTGGTTGGAGCCCCAGTTCGACATCACTGACCAGACATCTTTGAACGGGCCGTTGCCCGTCAGACGTGGCGCAAACCAGGTGGTCGGCCAGGTGGAATCGGTTCGTTGATCCAGCGTTTTATGCACATCCGCAGGCAATTCAATGCTCCAGCCTTCAGCAATTTGCAGCACCGGGCCAATGCCTTTAATGATGTTCACGCGCGTCATGGTGAACGGCACGCCGCCACGGGTCAGGAAATTAGAGGAGTAGCCGCCGCCGCGGAAATATTCATGCACCGCCGGGCACCAGCGCGTGGCTTCCAGACAGGCGTCCGCCTCTTTCTGGCTGATTTCCCAGTGCGGTTTTAAGGTTGGTTTACCTTCAGCATCAGTTTGCTGGGCGGTGCCGTCCAGCGCTGCTGAACCGGAGTTAATCAGATGGATAATGCCGTACTGAGCGTGACCGGTGAGCTCTTTCCCGGTAACTCGCTTAACCGCTTCCGGCGACCAGAAGGTGCGCACGTCGGCAAAAATCTGCGCGGTGCCAGTCATCAGGTGACCGAACAGCATCGCCACGCCGTTGAGGCTGTCGTTTTCCGTGGCAACCACATACGGCTGACGCACGCCGTGCCAGTCAAACGAACTGTTGAGCAGCGCTTCTGCGGTGTCGCCATTGGGATATTGATCCGTCCAGTGACGCTGCCCCTGGAAGCCCGACACGATGGCATTGTAGCCCAGCGCCTCTTCCTCGCGGCCTTTCTGCGCAAGCTTAGGATTGCCCTGCATCATGTCGCGAATGCAAATTGCCATCAGCAAACTTTCGCGCAGAATTTCGCGATTTTGCTCTTCGCTGCGGCGGTATTTGGCGGAATTTTTGTCTTCGCCAAAGCGGAATTTCTCTTGCGCCCAGCTCACCGCCAGCGCCAGTTCTTCTTCATCGTAAATCTGGTTATCCATGCGACGACGCAGTTCGGTCATGTCGACCGCCTGCACTTTCATCCCCAGCCACGATTCGAAGAAGTTATGATCAACTATGGACCCGGCAATCCCCATCGAGGTGCCGCCCAGTGACAGATAGCTTTTGCCCTTCATGCTGGCAACCGCCAGCCCTGCGCGAGCAAAGCGCAGCAGTTTTTCTTCCACATCAGCCGGAACAGAAGTGTCCCCCGCGTCCTGCACTTCATGGCCATAAATAGAAAACGCCGGGAGGCCTTTCTGGTTGTGTGCAGCCAGCGCGGCAGCCAGATAAACCGCGCCCGGACGCTCAGTGCCGTTAAAACCCCAAATGGCTTTTGGTCGCAGCGGGTCCATATCAATCGTTTCGCTGCCGTAACACCAGCAAGGCGTCACGGTGATGGTCAGCCCGACATTCAGCGCCGAGAATTTTTCCTCACAGGCGGCAGACTCCGCCATGCCAGCAATACAGGTATCGGCAATCACGCACTCAATCTGGCTGCCACAAGGGTGACGCAGCTTCTCCTGCAGCAGCGCCGCCGTGGCCTTCGCCATGTTCATGGTCTGCTCTTCCAGCGATTCGCGAATGCCCATCCGACGCCCGTCGATCACCGGACGAATGCCAATTCTCGGTAACAGTTTTTTCGATTTCATCTTCACTCCTCGTGATGGCTATTGCCCGTACAGGCACGGCGCGGTGGACCCGGCAGGCCGATTGAGCATGAAAACAAGAAATTGCTAACTCGAATTAGCTTAGAAGCGCTTTGAAATTTCGCTCAACTACTTTGTGGTTGATCTGTGAACGCCTTCACGATCAAAGGTCAAAATTCGATCAGCGTCAGATAACTCGTTTCAGCTAAAAAACAATAAATAGTTAAAATTCATTATGTTAAACAAATACGCTTGCACCGCGTCACAATTTAAAAACAAATAATTTGGCGAAAATTCCACCGTGAAATAGCTTTTATCAGCACAAGCTAATTCGAATTAGCTGCAAAGTGATTGCGATAACATCCGGAGAAAACCTAATGATGTCAGAGACTTTCTTGCAGATGAGCAACATCACCAAGCGTTTTCCCGGTGTGTTGGCGCTCAGCAACGTCAGTTTTAACCTGCGGCCCGGTGAAGTGCATGCGCTGTTGGGGGAGAACGGTGCCGGAAAATCGACGCTGATGAAAATTCTCTCTGGCGTTTATCAGCCCGATGAAGGCGAGATCGTTTTCGAAAATAATAAGGTGGCGTTCAGCGATCCGCTCAGTGCGCAGCACGCCGGGATCACCATTATTCATCAGGAATTTAACCTCTTCCCTGACCTGACCGTTGAGGAAAATATCTATATCGGTCGCGAGTTTCGTAAGAACACGAGCTGGCGGCTGGATGAGAAAAGCCAACGCCAGGCGGTTATCGATATTCTGGCACAGCTAAATCTTTCGATTTCACCGCAAACTCGCGTGGCGGATTTAACCGTTGCTCAGCAGCAGATGGTGGAAATTGCCAAGGCGATTTCTGTTAACGCCAAAGTCCTGATCATGGATGAACCCACGGCAGCGCTGACCGAGAGTGAAATCGAAAGTCTGTTTAAGGTCACGCGTCTGCTCAAATCTCGCGGCACCGGCATTGTGTATATCTCACACCGCCTGGAAGAGTTAGCGTTGATTGCCGACCGGGCCACGGTGATGCGCGACGGCCAGTTTATTGCCACCGTCGAGTATGAAACGGTGCAGATAAGCGAGCTTATCGCCATGATGGTCGGCCGGGATCTGGGCAATATTTACCCTAAACGCCCGCCACAAACCGAGAAAGTGCCGGTGCTGGAAGTGAAAAATTTGCAGCGCAAAGAGGTGCTTAACGACATCAGTTTCACGCTGCATCGTGGGGAAATTCTTGGCCTTGCAGGGCTGATGGGAGCCGGACGCACCGAACTTGCTCGCGCGATTTTTGGTGCCGACCCGATTGATGGCGGCACCTTAACGCTCAACGGCAAAAACATCGTGATTAAAGACGTCGCCGATGCCATTCGTCAGGGCATCAGCTATCTCACGGAAGACCGTAAAAAAGAGGGGCTGGCGCTCGGGCTGTCGGTGGAAGAGAACATCATGCTGGGCAACTACCCCGAATTCAGCAGCCGCTTTGGCAACGTGGATGAAAAATCCTGCGAGAAAACCAGCAGCGAATTAGTCAAAGCCCTGCGCATCAAAACGCCCCACCTGCAACAGGCCGCGCTGAACCTAAGCGGCGGCAATCAACAAAAAATCATTATTGCCCGCTGGATCTGCAAAGACACCGATATCCTGATTTTTGATGAACCGACCCGCGGCATCGACGTCGGCGCGAAGCTGGAAATTTACGAGTTAATGAACCGGCTGGTCGCTAAAGGCAAATCCATCATCATGATTTCGTCTGAACTCCCGGAAGTCTTAGGCATGTGCGACCGCATTCTGGTCATGCGCGGTGGCCGAATTACCGGCGAAGTTCAGGCACAAAGCGCCACCCAGGAAAAAATCATGCAATACGCGACGCTGGAGGATTAACCATGAGCATCACTGTCACCCCTGCAAAAAGTGAGCAGCACAAAATGAAAGTGAACAAAGCCCTGCTGATGCGTCTGGCGCCGCTGTTCAGCCTGATCCTGCTGGTGCTGTTCTTCAGCTTCAGCTCACCGTTCTTCTTCAACACCGAAAACCTGATGACCATCGCCCTGCAAACCTCGGTGATTGGCATTATGGCTATCGGCGTGACGTTTGTGATAATCACCGCGGGCATCGACCTGTCGCTCGGCTCGGTCGTGGCCTTTTCCGGCGTGGTCGTGGGCATCTGCGCAGGCTTCGGTTTGCCTCTGCCATTGTGCGTGCTGGCTGGCGTGTTGGCCGGTGGCCTTTGCGGCTACGTCAACGCGTTCCTTGTCACACGCGCGGCAATCCCCCCTTTTATTGCCACGCTGGGGCTGATGATGTCGGTACGCGGCATCAACATGGTGATGACCGACGGGCGCGCCATTTACTTCTCTGAATACCCGATGTTCAAACTGCTGGCTCAGGGTCGCCTGTTTGATGTTCTGCCTTACCCGGTGTTCTATCTGGTGATTGTGGCGCTGTTCTCCGCATACATCCTGAAAAAAACCGTCATTGGTCGCTATGTCTACGCCGTGGGCAGCAATGAAACGGCGGCACACCTTTCCGGTATCAAAGTACGCCGGGTCAAAATCTTTGTTTACGCCTTCTGCGGTCTGCTGACCGGTATCGCAGGCGTGATCCTCGCCTCGCGCCTCAATTCCGGCCAGCCGACTGTCGGTGTGGGTTATGAACTGGAAGCGATCGCTGCCGTCGTGATTGGCGGCACCAGCCTGATGGGCGGTATCGGCACCATCGGCGGCACCATCATCGGCGCCTTCATCATGAGCGTGCTGAAAAACGGCCTCAACCTGATGGGCGTCTCGCAGTTCTGGCAGATGGTGGCGATGGGCGTGGTAGTTATCGCTGCGGTGTATCTCGATACGTTGCGTAAAAAAATGCGTTAAAACAGCGTCCGGCGGTGATGCCGGACACCCTTACCTGCCCTGACGCCCAGGGTTCTTCCCTCAGTACGGAGTACAAAAATGAAAACCAGACAATTTCTGTATGCACTCTCTCTCGTCGCCGTGATGACCAGCAGCGCGCTGGCTAAAGATTACACCCTGCCGGTGGTCAGTAAAGGCTTCCAGCATGAATTCTGGCAGACCGTCAAAATGGGAACCGAAGCTGCGGCAAAAGAGCTGGGCGATAAAACCAGCTACGTTGGCCCGGCGGATGAAACGCAGATTGCGGAGCAGATCCAGTTGGTGGAAAACACCATGGCGCAGAAGCCGAATGGCCTGCTGCTGGCGGCACTCGACGCGAATGCCTTGGCTCCGCTGGTTGAAACTGCGAACAGCCGTGGTATTAAAGTCGTGACGTTTGACTCCGGCGTGGAATCCGACATTCCGGCAAGCTTCGTCGCCACCAACAACCGCAAAGCCGGGGCACAGGCTGCCGATGCGCTGGCCGAACAGGTAGGCGGAAAAGGCAAAGTCGGGATTATTGCGCACGTTGCCGGTACTACGTCAGCCATCGAACGTTCCGAAGGTTTTTCCGCGGAAATGAAAGCGAAGTACCCTACTATTCAGGTACTGCCGGTGCAATACAGCGATGGCGATCCGCAAAAAGCGATGGATAAGACTATCGATATGGTGCAGGCCAACCCGGACCTGGCGGGGATTTACGCCACCAATGAAGGGGCTACACTGGGTGTGGCGAACGCCATCGACAGCCAGAGCCTGAAGGGCAAAGTGAAAGTCATCGGGTTTGACAGCACTGAAGCTATCATTGGGTTCCTGAAAAGCGGCGTGATTCAGGGCTTTATGGTGCAGGATGCTTACCAGATAGGCTATCAGGGGCTTAAAGCGCTGGATGCAGCCGTGGCAGGTCAAAGCGTGCCGAAGCAAATCGATATTCCGGTGAAATATGTGAACGCGAAAAATATCGATACGCCTGAAGTCGACAAACTGCTCTACCCGCTGGGTAAAAAATAATGATAATCCCCGTTGAGGAATGAAGATGACTAGCAGCTATTTTGTGGGTGTGGATGTCGGCTCAGGCAGCGTTCGGGCTGGAATATACGACCGTCAGGGCAAGCGCCTGGCTTTCGCCACCCGCCCGCTGTCTCAGTTTCGTCCCGGCGGGAAACGCGTGGAGCAGTCGTCCGCTGAAATCTGGCGACATGCCTGCGAGGCCGTGCGTGAAAGCGTCTCGCTTGCCGATATCGACGCGGCCCACGTTTGCGCCATCGGCTTCGATGCCACCTGTTCACTGGTGGCTATCGATGCCCAGGGAAAAGGGCTGTCGGTCTCGCCTGACGGCAGCCCTGACCATGACATCATCATGTGGATGGATCATCGCGCCGATGAAGAAACCCACCAGCTCAACCGTACCGGCGACCCGGCGCTACGCTATGTCGGCGGTGAAATCAGTATCGAAATGGAGCTGCCAAAAGTCCTTTGGCTCAAGCATCACCATCCGCAAACCTGGGAGCAGGCACACCGCTTTTTTGACCTGGCCGATTTCATGGTCTGGAAAGCCACCGGCGAGGATGTCGCCAGCCTGTGCACCCTCACCTGCAAATGGAACTATCTGGCGCACGAACACCGTTTTAGCGACTCCTTGCTATCGGCGGTTGGGCTCACGCCGCTGCTGGATAAAGTGCCAACACGTATTCTTCCGCCAGGTGCTCGCGCCGGGCAACTTACGCCACAGGCTGCTGCGGAGCTTGGTTTGTCGACAGACGTGATTGTCGCCACAGGGATGATTGATGCCCACGCAGGCGGCGTTGCGCTGACTGCCGCAAAACCTTCTGGCACCGTCGCCCTGATAAGCGGCACCTCGAACTGTCACATGATCAGCCATCCTCAACCGTTAATGACACCCGGCGTTTGGGGCCCTTACTGGTCAGCGATGCTGCCGGATTTTTGGTTAACCGAAGGCGGACAAAGCGCGGCAGGCGCCCTGGTCGACTGGACGCTGAAAGAGCATTACCCCAGCGCGGAGTTGTTCGCCAGGGCCAAAGCACGAGATTGCCACCCTGTCGCACTCATCAATGAGTGGGTTGCGGCACTCGAAGCCGCAGAAAAAGACCCCACACAGAATCTGCATGTGCTTGCCGATCATCACGGTAATCGCTCGCCACGAGCACGACCGGACGCACGCGGTACGGTTTCCGGGCTGACAGTAGAACAAGGCGAAAGCGCCCTCGCCCGGCTTTATCTGGCCACCCTTCAGGCCATCGCCTACGGCACGCGCCATATTCTGGAAGTGATGCGTGAAAACGGGCATACCGTGGAACGCATCGCGCTGTGCGGCGGGGCCAGCCATAATCCTTTGTGGCTGCGAGAATATGCCGATGTCACCGGGTGCGATATCCAACTCATGGCGGAAGAAGATGCCGTCACACTCGGTGCCGCCATTACCGGCGCGGTAGCCAGCGGTACGTATCCAGACATGTCTGCCGCCGCAGGTGCCATGGTTCAACCAGGGCGGTCCATACTGGCGAACCCGGCCCGCCGGGCGTTTCATGAACGCAAATATCAGGTGTACCTGACCCTTTGGGATCACCAACAGCAGCTTAACCACCTGATGAATAACGACTATGATGCCTAATCCTTCTATGATGTCGGCTATGTTTTTCTTTATGGAAGCCTGCGGAGCTCAGTGATGGCCAAAACAGTGGAACAAATTGCCAATGACCTTAACCTGTCGGTGACCACCGTCCGGTTGGTGTTGGGCGGAAAAGCGGAACAGTACCGGATCAGCGTGAAAACCCAGAGCCGGATTAACCAGCACGTGGAACGCTACGGCTACGTGCTCAATCATTCCGCCCGCAGCCTGAAGCTGAACAAAACCGAGACGCTGGGCCTCATCGTGCCGAACATTTCCAACGTGTTCTTCGCCACGCTTGCTGAAAAACTGGAGCTTCGCTGTCGCCGTTCGGGGTATCAGCTGACCATCAGCTGTACCTATAACGATATTGATTACGAGAACAAGCTGGTGCAGTCGCTGATTGCCCGCAACCTCGACGGGCTGTTTATTGTTCCGACCTCGCTGGAAAACCAGCAGCATCATTTACGGTTGGTGAAAAAGCCGCTGGTGTTGCTGGACCGTGATTTTAAATTTACCGATAACGCGCTGGTCGAAAGTCATAACGCTGAAGGTGGGCAGAAACTCACCGAAGCGCTACTGGCCGCAGGCAAATCGCCGCTGTGGTTCCTGGTGGGGGATGCCGAACTGCCGAGCATCAGCGATCGTCTTACCGGTTATCTGAACGCGTTAAAAAAACACGGCATTGAGCATCAGGACTGGGTGCAGCGCGGCGCGGAAAACACCCCGGAAGGCGGCCATCAAATCATGACTCAGCTGCTGGATACCCATCCTGCGCCTGAAGCTTTTATTGCCTCGTCGTTGCCGGTTCTGGAAGGGGCGATTGAAGCCCTTCGCGACAAGTTCGGTGAAGTGCCGCCTGACATCAACATCGGTACCTTCGACGAACACCCCATGTTGGGGTTTCTGGCCAATAACGTCTGGTCGATGCAGCAGGATGAACATACCTGGGCCGAAAAGGCGTTCGAGATTATGCAGCGCGCCATCAAGGGCGACCCGGTGAATGAAACCGTGAAAGTAAAAATGAAACTGATTAAACGCGCTCGTCGCGCTTAACGTTAATTACGTCTGTTATGCCGCTGTCTGGAGAGGCCTGCGCTTCTCCAGTGGCTTCCTTTTGCCTCGCGTCACCCGGAGAAAGAAATGGAACGATCACAACTGTCACGCGAAATCATCGAAACCTGTCTGGAAATGACCCGCCTTGGCCTGAATCAGGGCACGGCGGGCAACATCAGCGCCCGCTACGATAACGGCATGCTGATTACGCCCACGGGTATTCCTTACGAAAAACTCACCGAAAACCACATTGTGTATGTTGATGCGCAAGGCCGCCACGAAGAGGGCAAACTGCCCTCAAGCGAATGGCGCTTCCATCAGGCCGTTTATCAGACTCGCCCGGAAGCGAATGCCGTGGTGCACAATCACGCCATTCACTGTACCGCCGTGTCGATTCTGAACCGCCCAATTCCGGCCATTCATTACATGATTGCCGCGGCCGGGGGAAATTCCATTCCCTGTGCGCCTTATGCCACGTTTGGTTCGAAAGCCTTGTCGGAACATGTTGCCGTTGCGATGCGCAACCGTAAAGCGACTCTGCTTCAACATCATGGGCTGATCGCCTGTGAACAGAATCTGGAAAAAGCGCTGTGGCTGGCCCAGGAAGTGGAAGTGCTGGCGAAGCTTTATCTGGCAACGTTAGCGGTCACTGAGCATGTGCCCGTGCTGCCGGATGAAGAGATAGCGATTGTGCTGGAGAAATTTAAGAGCTACGGACTGCGGGTTGAAGAGTAGCGGAATAAAAGCAGCGCCTCGGCTTCGAAAGAGCAGAGGCGCATCACGACCGAATTAATCGCGGAAGTTTTTGAACTGGAACGGCTGGCCCAGGTTGCCGCCGCGCACCAGCGCCATGACAGCCTGCAAGTCATCACGGGATTTACCGGTGACGCGAATTTCTTCGCCCTGAATCTGCGCCTGTACCTTGGCCTTGCTGTCTTTAATCAGCTTAACGATTTTCTTCTGCACTGAGCTTTCGATGCCGGTTTTCAGCTTCGCTTCCACGAACCAGGTTTTGCCGCTGTGGACAAACTCTTCTGGCACTTCAATGGAGTTGCCTTCGATGCCACGCTTGAGCAGCCTGGCGCGCAGAATATCCAGCAGTTGATTCACCTGGAAATCTGACTCGCTCAGGACCTTGATGGTCTCGTTCTTTTCGTTCAGCTCGATGGTTGCTTCTACACCGCGAAAATCAAAACGAGATTCGACTTCACGTGCCGCATTCTCTACGGCGTTTTTGGCTTCCTGAAGATCAACTTCAGAGACAATATCGAAAGATGGCATGTTTTATTCTCCCTCTCTTTTTGTTGCGATGCATAATACCCGCAACATCAGAGAACACAACCTGTTATACCTGTGTCTGCGGGGATGCGGTCGGCGCTATAATAGTAACATAACGCCTGATCCCTAAGCAGGTGAGGAGGAATAATGAAGATTACCGTGCTCGGATGCGGCGCCCTTGGACAATTATGGCTGACCGCGCTGTTCCGGCAAGGCCACGATGTTCAGGGTTGGTTACGCGTGCCAGCGCCCTGGTGCAGCGTGAACCTCCAGCAGCGCGACGGCAGTATCTTCAACGAACTGCTGACCGCCAACGACCCTGAGTTTCTCGCCCACAGCGACCTTTTACTGGTCACGCTGAAAGCCTGGCAAATTTCTACTGCCGTCAAAAATCTGGCCCCGTTACTGCCGCCGGGTTGCCCAATCCTGCTGATTCATAACGGCATGGGCACCGTGGAAGAGCTGCAATCACTGAAACAGCCGCTGCTGATAGGGATGACCACCCAGGCGGCGCGTCGTGATGGAAACCTGATCATTCATGTCGCCAACGGCATCACACACATTGGCCCGGCGAATACCATGGTGCAGGAATACAGCCATCTTGCCGACGTGTTGCAAGCCGCCCTGCCCGACGTGGCCTGGCATAACGATATGGGCAATGCGAGCTGGAAAAAGCTGGCCGTGAACTGCGTGATTAACCCGCTGACCGCGATTTATAACTGCCCGAACGGACAGCTTCGCGACTATCCACAAGAAGTGGAACGTATTTGTGCGGAAGTCGCCGCGGTGATGCAACGCGAAGGGCATCATGCCTCGCAGGAAGATTTGCTGTATTACGTCTGGCAAGTTGTCGACAGCACGGCCGCCAACATCTCATCGATGTTGCAGGACGTCCGCGCTGAGCGACAAACTGAAATAGACTATATCAGCGGTTACCTGCTGAAACGGGCCCGGGCGCACGGTATTCCGGTGCCGGAAAACGCCCGTCTGTTCGAACTGATTAAACGTAAGGAGAACGCGTATGAGCGCATCAGCGCTGGTTTGTCTCGCCCCTGGGAGTGAAGAGACAGAAGCCGTCACCACAATCGATCTGCTGGTTCGCGGCGGCATTAGCGTCACCACGGCGAGTGTGGCCAGCGATGGCGAACTGGCGATTGTCTGCTCTCGTGGCGTAAAACTGCTGGCCGATGCGCCGCTGGTTCAGGTCGCCGACGGCGACTATGACGCGATTGTGCTGCCCGGCGGTTTGAAAGGCGCGGAATGTTTCCGCGACAGCACGTTACTGGTTGAAACGGTGAAACAATTTCACCGCTCCGGGCGAATTGTTGCCGCCATCTGCGCCGCCGCAGGCACAGTTTTAGTGCCGCACGATATCTTCCCCATCGGCAACATGACCGGTTTCCCGGGGCTGAAAGACACTATTCCGGAAGACCAATGGCAGGACAAACGCGTAGTCTGGGACCCGCGAGTGAACCTGTTGACCAGCCAGGGGCCGGGAACAAGCATCGACTTTGGCCTGAAGCTTATCGACCTGCTGGTCGGACGCGAAAAAGCGTATGAGGTCGCTTCGCAGCTGGTGATGGCTGCGGGGATTTATAACTACTACTCTGAATAATCCTTGATGCGCCGGGTGGCGGCTATCGCCTTCCCCGGCCTGCCAAAGCCTGTCTTTAAGCTCGTTTTACAAGAGTGAGTTCCAACTGCCAGCCCAGCGCAGACAACGCTCCGGCAATGGTATCGATTTTGGTTGAGTGCCCCAGCGTCACGATGCGAGTCACTTCCTGCGGGCGGGTTTTCAGTTTACGCGCCAGCTCCGCCTGGCTGGTGCCGCTCTTTAGCATGGCATTCAGCAACAGCACTTTGGCCGTGATGCTGGCCGGGAGCTGGACAAACTCATCCTCAGCCTTAAGCGCGTCAGGCAGCGGGATCGCACGCTCATCTTCAAAGTAAAAATCCAGCGCTGTGACCAGGGCATCTTTGGCCATCAGCAATGCTTCCTCTCGGGTATCACCACAGGTCAGCGCTTCAGGGATCTGAGGGAAAGAGGCAAACCAGCCCCCTTCAACCTCATCTTTCTCAATCACCACTTTGTATTTCATTGTTTATTCCTCGCGCAGATTGAGTTGCTTAATGATGGCCTTGCGCAGCTTTTCGTTCAGCTCTTTACCCGGATGCCGTGGCATAACCGATTGACGGCCATGAAGGTAAATCTTCAGGTGATTTGTGCCTTCAACGAAGATGGCTCCTTGCCTTGCCAGCCACTGACGAAATTCCCTTTGCTTCATCAACCACTCCTTGAGTATAAACTTTTTTGTTTATTCTCAACACAAGAATAACGAGGTGGGTGCTTTTATATGCCTCGTATAACTCACTGTAAATCATGACTTTCATGATTTACGAGGCCGTTTCAGGAAAAGACATTTTAAGAATTAATCAAGATCTGCTCAGGTACGGTTTTGCGTGCCAGCGCTCACACTTCTCATTTTTTCTGCGCCTACCCTTTCGCACATCTATTCAACAAATCCCTGATATTTCATCGAGATGACATGTTATTTGCCAGGTTGTCGCCTGTTTGACAGTCCAGAAGATGCGTGGAACACTCAAAGTCAACTGGACTAGTCCAGTTGAAAATAACCTTCTGACCCCTACAACTGAAGGCATAAAAACCTCTTAAGAGGAGTGGCCCGTGGTGACATTTATTGAGAGCAAGGTTGTCCCTGTCCTCATCCGGATCGGTGAAAACAAAATTCTGGTCGCCGTCAGAAACGGAATTGCCCTGACGTTGCCCTTTACCATTACTGGCAGTTTGTTCCTGATTATTGCCAACCTGCCCATCCCTGGCTGGAGCGAATGGCTTGGCCCGTGGGCAGAAAAAATCAGCGCGCCGGTGGCCGTCACCTTTGGTGCGATTGGCCTGATTTCTGCCGTCGGGATCAGCTACAACCTGGCGAAAGAGTACAAACTCAACGCCATTACCTGCACTGCCGTGACATTGGTGGTATTCCTGCTGGCGCAGCTTAACGACAAATATCAGTTGAACGTGGATAACCTCGGCGCGGCAGGACTGTTCTCCGCCATCATTCTTGCGATAGTCACTGTGCAAATTATCCGCTGGTTTGTAGGCCGTGAAATCGTCATCAAACTGCCGGACGGCGTACCACCCGCGGTTGCACAATCTTTCGCAAGCCTGGTGCCTGCGGCGGTGACCATTACGCTGGTGTGGTTTGTCAGAGTGATGCTGAACTTTGATATCAATAACTTTTTTACCGAAGTGCTCAGCCCACTGGTCAGCGGCCTGGGTTCACTGCCGGGGATGCTGGTCCTGATTTTCCTGATTTCCCTGCTCTGGTGCTGCGGCATTCACGGCGATAACGTGCTGTCGGGGATAACCAGCCCCATCTTCCTGAAATATATCGCTGAAAATACTCAGGCCTATTTGAACCACCAGCCGATCCCTCACATTACGGCGGATGGCTTCTACATCGTCTTTATGTGCATTGGCGGCACTGGCGCAACGCTCGGGCTGGTGCTGGCGATGCTGCGTTCCCGCAGCAAGATGTATAAATCGGTGGGCAAGCTCTCGCTGCCTTCCGCCGTTTTCTGCATCAACGAACCGGTGATTTTCGGCACCCCGATTGTCTTCAACCCGCTGCTGATGATCCCTTTCACACTGACACCGATGCTGCTGTGCATCTCCACCTACAGCCTGATGTACTTCGACATCATCGGCCGCCCGGTGCTACAAATCCCGTGGACCATGCCGCCGATTCTGGCCGCCTGGTTTGTGACGGGGGGCAATATCCCGGCGGTCATCTGGTCTGTCTGCACCATTGTGATTTCAGTGGCGATTTACTTCCCCTTCTTCAAAGCGCTCGAACGCCAACAACTGGCGCGTGAAGCGCAGGAAAGCCAACAGGCTACTGACTCTGTACTGAACACTGACTCTGCTTCGTCTTAAGGACATCACTATGAAAAAGTTAAAAATCGTGACCATCGGTGGGGGGTCAAGCTACACCCCGGAACTGATCGACGGCTTTATCAAACGCTACGATGAACTGCCGGTGACCGACTACACCCTGCTGGACATTGAGGAAGGCAAAGAGAAGCTGGACATTGTCGGCAAACTGGCACAGCGGATGGTGAAAGAAGCCGGGCTCCCGATGACTATCCATCTGACGCTCGACCGCGCCGAAGCGCTGAAAGACGCGGATTTTGTCACCACTCAGCTGCGCGTCGGTTTCCTTGATGCACGCATTAACGACGAAAAAATCCCGCTGAAATATGGCGTCCTTGGTCAGGAAACCACCGGCCCCGGCGGCTTTATGAAAGCCCAGCGCACCATTCCGGTGCTGATGGATATCTGCCGCGATATGGAAAAATACTGCCCGGACGCGTGGCTGATTAACTTCACCAACCCGGCGGGCATTGTCACCGAAGCCATCACTCGTCATTCCAGGATTAAAAGTATCGGTATTTGCAGCGGCGCGAACAGCATGCTGATGGATATCGCCAAAGCCTATGAGGTGGAAAAGAAAGACGTCTACGCCCGCATTATGGGGCTTAACCATCTGATTTTCGCCGACCAGATTTACATTAAAGGGGAAGAGTACACCGATGATTTTATGGCAAAACTGGCTCAGGGCAGCGCCAGCAACTCGCTGAAAAACATCCCGGATATTGGCTTTTCTTCACGCTTTGCCAAAGCGCTGCACATGTACCCGATTTCTTATCTGAAGTACTTCTTCCTGACCCGGGAAATGGTGGAAGCGGCGCAAAAAGATGCGACCACCAAGGGGACGCGCGGTGAGCAAACGCGAGAAATTGAACACCGCCTGTTTGAGCTGTATCAGGATGAGCACCTTTCCCATAAACCGAAAGAACTGGAAAAACGCGGCGGTGCCTGGTACTCCGATACCGCCTGCTCGATTATCAGCTCGATTTATAACGACAAAAAAGAGATCCACGTGGTCAACACCGTGAACAACGGAACGACACCGGATCTGCCTGATCATGTCACCGTGGAAACCAACGCAATGATTGACCGTCACGGCGCTCACCCGCTGGCCTACGGCCGCTTACCGGTGAAAATACGTGGTTTGATTCAGAGTGTTAAAGCCTATGAAGAGTTGACCGTTGAAGCCGCGATCACTGGTGATTACAGCACGGCGCTGATGGCGCTGACCATCAACCCATTAGTGCCTTCCGCCACGCTTGCGGAGAAAATTCTTGATGAGTATCTGGAAGTGAACCAGCGCTATTTACCGCAATATCAGGCTAAACGCTAAGGAGCAGCAATGAAAACGCTTATCTCTCAGGATTACCCACAGCTGTGTGAGGCGGTGGCGAAGAACGTTATCGATTGTGTGAACGCAAAACCGGATGCACTGATCTGCATTGCAGGCGGCGACACGCCTCTCGGGGTGTTTGCCGCCCTGGTCGAGGCGCAAAAACAGGGCCACGTTGATTTCTCCCGCACGCAGTTTGTCGGCCTCGACGAATGGCTGGGGCTTGGCAAAGCGGACAAAGGCAGCTGCCGGGAAATGGTCTGGAGCCATTTCTTCGATAAACTGGCCTTACGCGACGAGCAAATCTGCTTCTTTGACGGCCTGACAAACGATCCGCAGGCTGAGTGCAAACGCGTCGACAGCTATATCGAGAAGCACGGCCCACTCGACTGCATCATGCTCGGCATCGGCATGAACGGCCATATTGGCTTTAACGAACCGGGAGCAGCGTTGGACAATACCTGTCACGTTGTCGATCTCGATCCTGTCACTCAGACCGTGTCAGTGAAATATTTCGGTACCGCGCGGGACGTTAAGCAGGGGATTTCGCTTGGCCTGAAAACGATTCTGGCTGCGAAGAAAATCGTGCTGATGGCGAGCGGTGAGAAGAAAGCGTCGATTGTGGCGCAGACAGTGAATCAGCCTGCCAGCAACGCCATTCCTTCCACGCTGGTCAGGACAACCAACAAGGCAAGTTTATACGTCGATAAGGCGGCTGCCACTGCGCTGTAACGTTTCTCTGGCAGGCGCTCACGCGTCTGCTAGCGTTCGATGCGCAGGTTTTTGACGCGGAAAATATCGGCGCGATTGTAGCTGATGGAAAAGTTAAACGCCGTTTTATCGGCCAGACGCGTCACTTCGGTAATTTTCAGCATCGGCAGCCCGCTGGCAATTTTCAGCAAAGGGGCCAGCTCAGCATCAAACAGCGCGGCTTCGATAATCGAGTCCGCATCTTTGATTTTCTTCCCGGTGTATTCCTCGACATAACCATACAGCGAGCCTTCTTTGAGGATATGCTCAGGGATAGTCTCGATAATGCGTTGCGGAATATTGCTGTCTTCGACCAGCACAGGATTGCCGTCCAGCAGACGGATTCGGCGGATAAACCAGACGTTGTCGCCCGTGGTGATTTCAAGATGCTGTGCGAGAGTGGCATCAGCCTGAATCAGCACAAGTTTTAATAACTGGCTACTGACCTTGACCCGCCCCTGAAATTCACGGGAAAAGCCAAGAATGCTGTCACTGGTTTCATTATTGAGGAGGTAAACGCTGGTGTCGGTATTCTTCAGCACAAACATGCCCTTGCCGTGAATACGCTCGATAAACCCTTCCTGCACCAGAATATCGATGGCTTTCTGCACCGTGACGCGAGTGACGTCATACTGCGTCGCCAGTTCACGTTCGGAGGGAATGCTTTCACCTTTTTTATAGACCTGGCTAAGGATGTCGCCTTTGAGGCGTTCCTTAATTTCGAGGTATTTGTGCGTTTTTTGCATTGCGGTTCCCAGAAAATCGCCGGGTGGCGCTGCGCTGACCCGGCCTACAAATTCCTGCCGCTTTTGTAGGCCGGGCAAACGACGTGCCGCCCGGCGAACAGTGCGGTCTGGTGCCTTCTCCCTTGAGGGAGAGGGGGAAATCCGACTGTTTACTCAGGTCGGTAAACCTTCACATTCGCGAAGCCCTGCTCACGCAGATACAGCGCCTGCAGGCGGCTCATCACTCCACGCTCGCACCACAGCAGCCAGGTTTTACTCTGATCAAGGTCGCCAAACTTCGTGCTGAGCTTATAGAAAGGCAAAGAAACAACCTCAACGCCTTCCACTTTCAGCGGCTTTTCGTCCTGCTCGTCGATGGAGCGGATATCGAGGATCACGTCGTTGGCGCTGAAGCCGCTAACGGTTTCCACTTCCACCACTTCCTGTTCGGCCTGCTGCGCAATTTCACGGATATCGACGTTGCTGGCTTCCGCCACCACTTTGTCGAGGATCGCGAAATCAAAGTTCTGCTCTTCCGCTTCGATCTTCGCTTTCACCGCTTTGACGGTTGGGCTCTTCGAAATCACGCCGCAATATTCCGGCATGGTACGGGCGAAATCTTCGGTGCCGATTTCACGTGCCAGATCGATGATGTGCTCTTTATCGTGAGAGATCAGCGGACGCAGGATCAGCGTGTCAGACACGTTGTCGATCAGGCGCAGGTTGGTCAGCGTCTGGCTTGATACCTGGCCCAGCGCTTCGCCAGTCACCAGCGCCTGCACGCCATAGCGCTCGGCAACCTGGGATGCAGCACGCATCATCATGCGTTTCAGGACAACGCCCATCTGGCCGTCATCGACTTTCTCAAGAATTTCGCCAACCACGGGTTCAAAGTTGATCGCCACAAAACGCACCTTGTGGGAGCTACCAAAGCGATTCCACAGATAATGCGCCACCTGACGAACACCGATTTCATGCGCTGCACCGCCGAGGTTAAAGAAGCAGTAATGCACACGGCAACCACGGCGAATCAGCATGTAGCTGGAGACGCCGGAATCGAAGCCGCCAGAAATCAGCGACAGCACGTCTTCCTGAGTGCCGATTGGGAAACCGCCGATGCCTTCATAGCGGCCTTTCACCAGCAGCAGGCGATCGTTTTCGATTTCCAGGTGCACGGTGATGTCCGGGTTGGTGAGCTTCACGCGTGCCGTTTCGATATGCTGATTCAGCCCGCCGCCAACGTAACGTTCCACTTCGATAGAGGTGAACTCGTGCTTACCACGACGTTTCACGCGCACACAGAAGGATTTGCCTTCCAGTTGCTCACGCCACAGCGGCAGCGTCTGTTCGAAAATATCGTGCAGCGAAGTGAAAGGCACATCTTCCACTTCCAGAATATGATGGATGCCGGGAATGCGGGTCAGCGCGTCACGAATGACAGGGCGCTGCTCCTCATCTTTGGCACGCACCTCAATGTGATCCCAGTGGCGCACCACGGCGAGGGTTTCGTCATACTGCTTCAGAACGTTACGGATGTTCCCGGTGAGCATCTTTATAAAGCGTATGCGCACAGATTGGCTCTTGATGGTGATTTCCGGGAACAATTTAATGATAAACTTCATGGCGGCAATGGTTCTTTGGCAAGCCCGCAAAGGCTTGTGATGAAAAAGAGTACAGCAGCTCACGTCGGTGGCTGCATCCAGGCGCGCAAGTATACCACCTTCGCGCGGCTCCTGTGCACATTGCGCGTTATTTGATAATTGCCCCGAGTCCGTTACCATGACGGGGCTGAAAACATAAGAGTCCATTCACATGCCAAAGAAAAATGAAGCGCCAGCCAGTTTTGAAACCGCACTGACTGAACTTGAGCAGATTGTCTCGCGCCTTGAAAACGGCGATCTTCCGCTGGAAGAGGCGCTGAACGAGTTTGAACGCGGCATCGGGCTTGCGCGTCAGGGCCAGGTGAAACTGCAACAGGCCGAGCAGCGTGTGCAAATCCTGCTGGCCGATAACGAAGACGCCCCACTGACCCCCTTCACGCCGGACGCCGAGTAAGATGGATTTCACGCAACAATTGCAGGCCTGCGTAACGCGAGCTAACGACTCGCTGCGTCAGTTCATCGCCCCGCAGCCATTTCAGAACACTCCACTGGTTGAAGCCATGCACTATGGCGCACTCTTAGGCGGTAAGCGCCTGCGCCCGTTCCTGGTGTATGCCACAGGCGAGATGTTCAACGTCAGTTTGTCCACGCTGGATGCGCCCGCTGCGGCGGTGGAATGTATTCACGCTTATTCTTTGATTCACGACGATTTACCGGCGATGGATGACGACGATCTGCGTCGCGGTCAGCCGACTTGCCACATTAAATTTGGCGAAGCCAACGCCATTCTGGCCGGAGATGCGTTGCAAACGCTGGCGTTTTCTATACTCAGTGATGCGCCCATGCCGGAAGTAAGCGATCGCTATCGTCTGAAAATGGTTTCCGAGCTGGCACAAGCGAGCGGTGTGGCGGGCATGTGTGGCGGTCAGGCGTTAGACCTGGAAGCAGAAGGCAAACAGGTTGATTTGCAGGCGCTGGAGCGTATCCATCGTCATAAAACAGGCGCACTGATTCGTTCTGCCGTACGCTTAGGCGCGCTGAGTGCGGGTGATAAAGGCCTCGCGGCGCTGCCGGTACTGGATAAATACGCAGAATGCATCGGCCTGGCCTTCCAGGTGCAGGATGACATTCTGGATGTGGTAGGGGATACTGCGACCCTTGGTAAGCGCCAGGGTGCCGATCAGCAACTTGGCAAAAGCACCTACCCTGCCCTGTTGGGTCTTGAGCAAGCCCAAACGAAAGCCCGTGATCTGATTGAAGAAGCCCGCCAGGCCTTGACCGTTCTGGCCGCGCAGTCTCTGGACACCACGGCACTGGAAGCGCTAGCGAATTATATTATTCAGCGCGATAAATAACTATTATCCTCTAAATAATTCAGGTTGCAGAAAGGCGGCAACGCAGTGAGTCCTCAGGAGCTTACTCCAGTAAGTGACTGAGGTGAGCAAGGCAGCCAACGCATCTGCAGCCTGAAGTATGACGAGGAACACGATGAGTCTCTGATGAGTTTTGATATTGCCAAATACCCGACGCTGGCACTGGTGGAGTCCACTCAGGAACTGCGTCTGTTGCCAAAAGAGAGCCTGCCGAAGCTCTGCGACGAACTGCGCCGCTACCTGCTCGACAGCGTGAGCCGCTCCAGCGGACACTTCGCCTCCGGGCTTGGCACGGTGGAACTCACCGTGGCGCTGCACTATGTCTACAACACCCCGTTTGATCAGCTGATCTGGGACGTAGGCCATCAGGCTTATCCGCACAAAATTCTGACCGGTCGTCGCGATAAAATTGGCACCATTCGTCAGAAAGGCGGCCTGCATCCGTTCCCGTGGCGCGGTGAAAGCGAATTCGACGTGCTGAGCGTCGGCCACTCATCGACCTCCATTTCTGCCGGGATTGGCATCGCCGTCGCCGCCGAAAAAGAAGCCAAACAGCGTCGCACCGTCTGCGTGATTGGCGACGGGGCCATTACCGCAGGCATGGCGTTTGAAGCTATGAACCACGCGGGCGATATCAAACCGGACATGCTGGTTATCCTCAACGATAACGAAATGTCGATTTCCGAGAACGTTGGTGCGCTCAACAACCATCTGGCGCAGCTGCTTTCCGGTAAGCTTTACTCCTCGTTGCGCGAAGGCGGCAAGAAAGTGTTCTCTGGCGTACCGCCAATTAAAGAACTGCTCAAGCGCACCGAAGAACATATCAAAGGCATGGTGGTGCCGGGCACGCTGTTCGAAGAGCTCGGTTTTAACTACATCGGCCCGGTGGACGGGCACGACGTGCTGGGTCTGGTGAGCACCCTGAAGAACATGCGAGACCTGAAAGGCCCGCAGTTCCTGCACATCATGACCAAGAAAGGCCGTGGCTATGAGCCAGCGGAAAAAGATCCGATCACCTTCCACGCCGTGCCGAAGTTTGATCACACCAGCGGCGTGCTGCCGAAAAGCAGCGGCGGTCTGCCGAGCTATTCGAAAATCTTCGGTGACTGGCTGTGCGAAACGGCGGCCAAAGACAATAAGCTGATGGCGGTCACTCCGGCGATGCGCGAAGGCTCCGGGATGGTTGAGTTTTCGAAGAAATACCCGGATCAGTATTTCGATGTCGCGATTGCTGAACAGCACGCGGTCACCTTCGCCGCAGGTCTGGCGATTGGCGGTTACAAGCCGGTGGTGGCGATTTACTCCACCTTCCTGCAACGCGCTTACGATCAGGTTATCCACGATGTGGCTATCCAGAAGCTGCCGGTGCTGTTTGCTATCGACCGTGCCGGGATTGTCGGTGCAGATGGGCAAACCCATCAGGGCGCATTCGATCTCTCTTATCTGCGCTGCATTCCGGATATGGTCATCATGACCCCGAGCGATGAGAACGAGTGCCGCCAGATGCTGTTTACCGGCTATCACCACAATGATGGCCCAAGTGCTGTGCGTTATCCGCGTGGAAGTGGCACGGGTGCAGAACTGGCTCCGCTGGAAAAACTGCCGCTGGGCAAAGGCATGGTGAAACGTCAGGGCGAAAAAATCGCGATGCTGAACTTTGGCACCCTGCTGGCAGATGCGGCCGTTGTCGCAGACAAGCTGAACGCCACGCTGGTCGATATGCGCTTTGTGAAACCGCTGGATGAAGCACTGATTCTGGAGATGGCCGCACGTCATGAAGTGCTGGTCACGCTGGAAGAAAACGCCATCATGGGCGGGGCGGGTAGCGGTGTGAACGAAGTGCTGATGGCGCATCGTAAACCGTTGCCAGTGCTGAACCTTGGTTTGCCTGATTTCTTTATCCCACAAGGTACGCAGGAAGAGGCTCGGGCCGAAATTGGTCTGGATGCCGCCGGAATCGAAGCCAAAATCAACGCCTGGCTGGCCTGATCCCTCCCCCTTTCCGCTCCTGCTATGCTTAACATCATGTTCATCGCAGGAGTGGAACCATGCAATACAACAAATCAGGAACGACCGACCTCAACGTCTCCCGACTTTGTCTGGGCTGTATGACCTTTGGCGAGCCCGATCGCGGCAATCACGCCTGGACGCTGCCGGAAGAGAGCAGTCGTCCTATCATCAAACACGCGCTGGAAGCGCGGCATTAACTTCTTTGATACCGCCAATAATGACCTGTTGAATGCGGTGGAAGCCTGAGCAAATTGCTGAGCTGGAAACGCCTTATCAGCCTCATCCTGTAGTGGGGTTTAAGTAAGCACTTGCTGCAGGAGATGAAAGGGAATTCTTTCCTGCTCTACCCGCAAAAACGGCTTCCAGTGATGTGTTTTGAGCTTTTGGTAGACCCGTTGTTCTGGCTCCGTCAGAAAAGGGAGCATGTCGGCAGGATGACACTTACTCTTCGGCTCATCCCCCCAGAATTCCCGACTGGCAACGAGTGTCACTTCATCCATCAGCAATGACTGAACATGAGGAAAATAGCCGCGTAGCTGCGACAAAATAGCAAAACCGTTGGTATCAATATCGCCCCAATACCGGATATTGACCCGAGTTAACCAACTCACCTGCTTTAATAACTGAACGCCATAGCCCTGACCAAAAATAACGATGGCATTGGCTACATCAGGAAAAGCCAGAAAATTGACCTTATTCTCTGTGATATAAACGGCATTCAAACCAAGATTGAGACTGGCAAATTCATCCACGGGGATCGTCATATCACGCACGCCGCAGAAATGCTCAGCAAGCGCCGGATCAAGGAGCCGAAAACGAAGCGTATTTTTTTCATGCAACAAGCCGTAGCGCTGTTCAAAACCAAAATGCGATAACTGCGTAAAGCGTAAATCAATACTCTCCTGCGGCAACAAGACATCCAGCAGCAGTTTAAGAGCCCGCTTGCGCGCTTCAATAAACTTACTGTCAATATCAGCAATATCGAGCTGGCGCAGGTACAATCCAGGTCGTGGCATCGCCAAAAAGTAGTGACAGACTTTGATGAGTTTAGGCCAGTCGCCGTGATACTCCTCAATCAGCGCAATGTTCTCCGAATACCACGACTCAAGCTGTGGGAAATGGGAACGTAATAAAGTGACATCGCTGACAAAACGCGCCCATGCGCCATGTTGCCTGAGGAACTGGCATATCGCCTCCAGCGATAGCCATTCAACAGCAATCGGTACGCGCTGGCGCCCGAGCGACGAAAACTGAAATTCCTTCTCGATCAGCACTAATCCGGGGTGTTCTTCACAGACTCTGCGAAACTGGATAACCTGAGTCTGCACACTCATAAAATCATGCATCATCTGTCGTTCAGTGACTTTCGGCAAAGCGACCTGCAAGGGAAATTCAAGGCTGTTCGTCAACCAACGCCGGTGAAAATCGTAACGCAGCCATGATTTTACTAGCTTTTCCCGCACTGATTTTATGTCAAACAGAGTGGCCATCATCGCCTTCTTCTATCAGCGTCGCATATTCCTGTAACGCCCGATGCTGTTGCAGACGCTCACGATAATCCTCAATCGACATATTCAGCACCATAGAGCGATTCTCTTTCTGATCGACAAAATGAACATGGTTTACATAGTTTTCAATCACGTCCAGCTTCTGTAACGGCGTCACCAGTAAAAGCTGCAGGCCCAGCTTTTTAAACAACTCAAGCCCAAAACGCGTACTGTCTTTTGAGCCGCGAGCAAAGGCCTCATCAATGACCACAAGGTTGAAGCGTCGTGCCCTGTTGTTATGCTCGCCGTCTTCAACCAGACGATATTGCAGCATGATAGCCGCGGCCAAAATGGAATAAGCCAGCTTCTCTTTTTGTCCCCCCGATTTTCCCCCCGAGTCGGAATAACACTCTTTCTCGCTGTGATCCTCACGGTAGCGCTCGATCACGTTAAACAGCAGCCAGTAGCGCGCATCAACGACTTTTTGCGTCCATTTCGGCTGATTGCGCATCTGTTCGATAAGAGATTTCACCTGCTCAAACTTCTGCTCTGAATACAGATTATCGTCGGTGCTATATTCAACACACTGCTTCAGCCGCTGCTTAAATTCACGAATATCCACATCCGGTGAAGGAACCCCCATCACTTCGATATAGGTTCCGGGCTGATAATCTAAATCGATCAGTGAACGATTGATTATCCGGATCCGGTTCTTAATATCTTCTTCCTGCTTATCCAGCTGGCTGCGAAATAGCACCATGGCGCGAATGGTGTCACGATTGAGCATTTCTTTAAAACGTGCTTCGTGACGAGGAAGATCTTCTTTTTGTAACTGGAGCAAAAGCTGCTGATATTCCGGCAGTGCCTCCATGCTACGATCGAGTTCGGTGGCATCATTGGGGAAGGCATAAATAAAATCGCCCATCGCCGCAATCATTCCATCCTGTTTTTTGCCCCTCCGTTCTTCAATATGCTGTATTTTTTCGTTTAATTTAGTACGCAGTAACAAAAGTTGGTTAACCAGCATTTCGATACGCAACCCGTCTCCGGCACCATAGCGAGTATATATCTCTTCCAGCAGGGGATAATAATCCGTCTGTTGTTGGGCCGTAGGAGTAGAAGCCTGCACTTGATGCTGATTCAATTCGCCCTGATGGGTGAGTATTTTATTTTTCAGCTCACCTTGCTTGCGATGAAGTTCATCACGCTGAGTTTGTACCTGTTGCAACTCGTTACGTGCGACATCTAAATTTTGCTGTAAAAGCTTTAACGTCTCAGAAGAGGACTCCAGCTGGCGATATTCATCGGCAAGCCGTTCAACCTGCTCGCTGGAAAGCGGCCAGTTAATTTGAAGAAAAGAATAACTAAAGTCAGCAAGCTGTAAGGCTTTTCGCCGCAGTTCATCCAGCGATTCTTTGAATGTCGTGGACTCACCGATCTCTTTGTTTATTGCGGCCACGCTGCTTTGTAACTGGCTGTAGTTTGCCGCCAGCAGCTGAATTTTTTCTTTATTACTCCAGCCAAGCACATAACGGCTTTTATCCTGAATCTGATAACGGTCATCTTTTTCATGGCGATCGGGGCCGGTTTTTACCTGCCCATTCAGCGTAATCGCCTTTTGGCTACGCCGAAAATCGGTCAATGACTCACAGCACTGATAATGAAAGCGTTGCTGAATCTCCCGGTCGAGCCAGCCATAAAAAGCGCTGTCAGGTTTAATCTCTATTTTTGCGGGTAGAGCCTCGTTATCCACTGACGCGACAGAAAAATCGATGCCCGACTTAACGCGATAATAAACCAGTCGGCCCCCCAGATGGGTTTGCTCTATAAACTCAGAGACCTGTTGATAATGCTCATCGGGCACCAGCAAACTCAGTGCAAAGCCATGCATCACCCTTTCGATAGCCCCCTGCCAGTGCTGCTGCGCGGGTTTGATTTGCAGCAATTCACCGATAAAGGGTAAATCGGTTTCTGCCACCGACAGTGCTTCACAAAGCTGTTCGCGAATAGCCAACTGGCGGGAAGGAATGTTGGATTGCCTTTTTTTAATGGCCGTGAGCTCCCCGGCAATTTTTTCCTGTTCAGCCTGTGTTTGCCACAGCTGCTGCTTGAGCTCGTCGCGCCGCTCTTCATGCTGATTAAGCTTCTGATGAATACTTTCGGCTCGATTTTTGGCCTGTTCAAGGTTGCTGACAAACGTCGCAGAGTCTAGTTCGCTGTTTAACTCCAGCGCCAGTGCGAGCCCCTGATACAGCACGTAATTCTTGCGCCTGTCGTCGCGTTCGGCTTCTTTCTGTTTGATCTCCTGAGAAAGCTGCTGGAGTCGGCTCCCCCCGTTGCCGCTGATCTCATCACGGATCTGTTCGATCCGTTGCTGTACCGTGACCTGAAGATTGTCCAGGTTATCAAGATCGATAATCTGCTTAGCCAGTTCCTGCTGCTGACGCTCCAGACGCGAACGATACAACACGATAGCTTTGCTGCTCATCCAGGGTTCAAGGAACGTTCGGGCATAATGATAAACTTCCCGCTCTTTAGCCGCTTTCTGCGCTTCTTCGCCCAACTGACTTACCGGTTCCAATAGTTGAATTTTCTGCCTCGCAGCAACTACCGCGTCGTGTAAACGATGGAGATCGTCATAATTACGCTCCAGCTCCAGCAGCTGCTTTTCCGTTTCGGGCTGTTCCAGCATATTGTGGCGCACAAAATCCGTTACCGAGCCCACGGATTTCATGGAAATGGTCTGGTTGAACAGCTCCAGTGCGCGACCATCGCTTCCCAGACCCAGCAGCTTAGAAAAAGATTGCTGGTAGAGCGGAAAGGTATCCGATATCTCTGTCGTCACGTCTTTGCGTAAGACTTTACGCAGATCGTTTATTCTGGAGCCAAAACCCGAGAAATCCGCCGAAACAGACAACGCTCGCTGGGCAACCACGTAGAGACGCTTCACTTTTGTCTCACCTGGCTTCAACCAAAAGAGTTGCGCCAGCGAAACCGTCTGCTGGAGTGCTTCGGCATAAAAAACAGCCAGTAGCACGCTGAAGTGTTTATCGTCGGACCGGAGCCCTTTGGCTCTCGCTTTCCCGCTATCATCCTGAACGGACGTATAGTGTCCGAAGAAATAAGACTCAGCAGAACGCTCTTTGTCTTCAGCTCCTGCGGCTTTGTTATAGGCCAGCTTGCGTGGAGGAACCAGTAACGTGGTGAGAGCATCAACCAGCGTCGATTTGCCGCTGCCGATATTGCCGGTCAACAGACTATTTTTCCCCTCAGGCGTGATTGACCAGACCTGCTGATCAAACGTTCCCCAGTTAAGGACTTCCATACGTTCGAGGCGAAAGCCCTTTAATACCCTCGTGTCACTCATCCGACTCTTCCTCCTGAACGCCGTTTCGTTCCCTGAATAGCTGGATAAACGTGTTAATCTGCTCTGCCGTTACAATGGCTTTAATAATGCGCAAAACTTCAAACTCATCAGGGTGATGGGTCAGCACGCTGATAAATCCCATCTCGCTGATCCGTTTAATTACCGTGTCCAGCTCTTTATTTTGTTTAACCTCATTATTCACTTCCGGCAGATAAGGTTTTAGCCAGGAATACATTTCCTGGCGCGTCACCACCAGCCGTGGCGCCCCTTCTTCTGCATCGTGTTCAGCCAGCCTCTTTCTTAATGACACCAGCAACACGCTTTGGGCGAAGGTCAAATTACGTCTGGGAATAAGCCGGGGAAAATCATCATCATTATCAGTAGGCTGCTGAACCAGAAAAGCAAATCCTTCGGCCTCATCCAGCGTTAGCGTCAACCCTAACGGCTGAAAATAACTGCGAATGTTGTGCTGATCACGGGTCATCACTTCCCACAAATCACGGTGGCGCGAGCGATATAGCGGCCCTTTCAACAGACGAATGAGTACCCGCGACAGGCTGTTACGCGTTTCTTCCCCCAAAAGTGAGGCAGCAAAAATATCGGTCATCCGTTACCCTCCCCGTACAAACGTAATTTTAGGTACCGACACGCTTCTCGTCAGACCGGCTTCAGGCTGCCAGGAGACGCGTTGCTTATGCTGTTTGTCGATATGCGAAGCCACCACCTGGTCGCAGCCCATTTTGATGTAGGTCAGCAGTTCATCCAGCCCATACTGCAATGGATAGCGTTCCAGCACTTCCGCCAGAGTGACCTGCCCGTGGTTATCCATCAGGCACTGCAAAATATTGCGCTGGAGCTGCTGCTCACTGATATGGCTTAACGCAAGCAACTGGTTGAAATCAACATCAGGCTCTGACTCCGCAACCGTAATGCGGCTCTCCAGCTGTTCGTCCTGTTTCGGCTGCCAGAGCTGACGGCTAAACAACGGGTCGATCTCTGCCTGCATGCCACCGAGCGAGAGTGCATTCAGTTCGTCTTCCCGCTCTCTGAAACGGTGAGCTTCTATTTCAAACTCACGAATAATTTCCAGCACGCGTCGGTTATCCTGCGATTGTTCCTGGATATAGCGCCTTAATTGATCCGTAATTTGCTGACGGGTCGCATTGACTTTCCCCCCAGCATCCAACAGCCAGCTGTATAAATGCGTCAACAACCGATCGTTTTGAATAACCTCACGCCCCTGTTCGTGTTGCAATAACAGCTGTAAATTTTCCCGCATTCCATCCCGCATTTTGGGCGTCATCAGCAGCTCAAAGAAGGCGCTAAATGACTGGCCCTCATCAGAATCATCAATCACATCCTGATGCTCGAAAATCCTGTCCAGCACGTCACCTTTAAGATGACCACCGGCACTGATAGTCTTACGTGAATCGCGGTCAAGCTGGCGAAAATTGGCCTCAACCTGGCGAAAATCCCCAAGCAACTGGCGAGACATATCGGAGAGTAAATAAAGTCTTTCCCTGATCTGTGTCGCTGAGAACCCCTGCTCCTGCCCAAGCTCTACCGCCACGATGGATTGCTCAATTTCAGCTTTTCGTGCTTTAAGCTGTTGCAGTTTTTGCACCGGATCTTCACTGGTGCCTTCAACCAATTCACCAATCATATCCAGCAACAGTTTCAGGCGCGATTCGGTGCCGACAAACTGGCGCCCCTGTAGCTCTTCAAGCCAGTGCAGGGCTTTTTCCACTTCGGGTAGCAAATCGCATTCCGGTTCATCGCTGCCTTCGGACAGATACTTTCTGAGATAGCCGCCTTTATTATTAATCCAGTCATCAAGGTAGTTTCTGGCTGCTTTGGGATATTTTTCTTCGCCATAGCTTTCTTTGATATCAAACAAGTGTTGCTCCAGTAAGCCAACCAGCTCCATATAGGGAACGCTGCGGCGATTGGTCACAACAAAGACACGATAGAGAAAACTGACGGTAAGAGAGAAATGTGTTGAACGAAGGAGCTTTAACGCCAGGCTTTGTTCTTTGAATTGTTCAAGGAAGTCATAACTGAGATCGGTTGCCATCATCACCAGCCTTACAAAACGTTGCTACAGGAGAAACGGTCTTGTATTTAGTGTGTCCGATTTCGCAGGAGGATGTCCAGCAGGACTTTACTCATTAACTAAATGAATAAATTGACATTAATATATAAATATTGATTATAAAAAAGGAGAGCAAGCCCCCCTTTATCAAATAATCCCCATCGGCCAGTGGTGGCCAATCAAGTACAGCAGCCCCGCAGAGATGATCCCGGCGATGATATCGTCGACCATAATCCCCATGCCGCCGTGCACGTTGCGGTCAAACCAGCGAATCGGCCACGGCTTCCACATATCGAAAATGCGGAAGATCACGAAGCCTGCGGCGACCCACTGCCACTGGTTGGTTGGCAACGCCATCAGCGTTATCCACATCCCGACAAATTCGTCCCAGACGATACTGCCGTGGTCATGCACGCCCATGTCTTTGGCAGTGCGGTGACAAATGTAGACCCCGATAGAGATACTCAGCATCACCACCAGCGAATAGAGCTGCCAGGGCAGAAGCGTGAGCAGATACCAGAAGGGAATGGCGGCCAGAGAGCCCGCCGTGCCTGGCATGATTGGGCTCAGCCCGCTGCCAAATCCTGTGGCGAGTAAATGCCAGGGATTGAGCAGACTCAGGCGGCTTTTCGCGACGTCTTTACTGCGCAAAATGGTCGTACCCCTTCCAGTCGAGCGTCACCGGCTTACCGTCACGCTGAAAATGCAGTCCTTCTACATCGGCCGTCATCTGCCCGATGCAGGTATACGCCATACCAAAACTCCCCAGCGCCACATCCATCGCACCTCGGTTCAATTCTGGCACGGTAAAGCACAGCTCGTAGTCTTCGCCGCCCGCTAACGCCCAGCGCAGCGCCTGCTCAGGCTCGACGTGGCGAGTCATGGCTTGCGAATACGGCAGTAAATCGAGATCGATTCTTGCCCCGCACTCGCTCGCTTTGAGGATGTGCCCTAAATCAGAAATCAGCCCGTCAGAAAGATCGATAGCCGAATTTGCCAGCCCGCGCAGGGCTTGCCCGCTCAGAATGCGTGGCGTCGGATGGAGATGGCGTTTGACCAGATAATCAGCGTCTTCTTTCGCGTTAACCTGCAAGCGGTCCTGCAAAATCGCCAGACCCGCCGCGCTATCACCCGGTGTGCCAGTGACGTAAATCCAGTCACCTGGTTTTGCGCCTGACCGCTTGAGGGCCCGGCCTTCTGGCACAAAACCATGAATACCCAGCGTCATCGACAGCGGACCTTTAGTGGTGTCGCCGCCAATCAGCTGCATATCGTAGTAATTGAGCTGTTCGAACAGGCTGTCGCTGAACGTTTCCAGCCAGGCGTCATCCACAGAAGGCAGCGTCAGGGCTAATGTCAGCCACGCGGGGTCCGCGCCCATCGCCGCTAAATCACTGAGATTGACCGCCAGCGCTTTGCGAGCAAGATCGGCAGGGTTGATGTCCGGAAGAAAATGAATGCCCGATACCAGCGTATCGGTGCTGATCGCCAGCGTCTGTTTCTCTGGCACGCTGAGCAGCGCACAGTCGTCACCGATTCCGGTTTCAACATCAAGACGGGAGCTTCTTACGCGATCGAAATAACGGGAAATGAGAGAGAATTCACCGCATGCCATGCGTCAGCCTCGAGACAGGAAAAAAGAGAGGCCGACCAAAGCGGAGAAACCGCTTCGTCGGCCTGCAGATTACTTTTTGCGGGGACGGATGACCGGAGCTGCTTTATCCAGCACGCCGTTGACAAACTTGTGGCTGTCTTCAGCGCCGAAGGTTTTCGCCAGTTCGATGGCTTCGTTGATGGCCACTTTGTACGGCACATCATCACGTTTAGCCAGCTCGAACAGCGCGATACGCAGCACGGCTTTTTCCACCTGACCCAACTCTTCCAGCAGACGGGAGAGGTACGGTTTCATCAGGCCATCGAGATACGCGCTGTTGGTCGCCACCCCGGACAGCAGTTCACGGAAGTACACGACGTCGACGTCTTTCACGTCCTGTTCCGCCAGGAACTGATATTCAACATCAGCGATGTCGTTATGGGACAACTGCCAGGAGTAAAGCGCCTGGACGGCACACTCACGGGCGCGGCGACGAGCAGCAGGTTTCACGGAATTCCCCTTACAAAAATCAGGCCCTGATGGCCTTCAATACATTAATCATTTCAAGTGCGGTCAGTGCAGCTTCTGCACCCTTGTTACCCGCCTTGGTGCCAGCGCGTTCGATGGCTTGTTCGATGCTTTCGGTGGTCAATACGCCAAAAGCGACCGGAATTTCGCTGTCCTGTGCAACCTGCAGCAGGCCATTGCTTGCGCCACCGGCGACGTATTCAAAGTGAGCCGTACCGCCACGAATAACGGTGCCCAATGCCACAACGGCGTCATATTTACCGGTCTTCGCCAGTGCGCCCGCTGCCAGTGGCAGTTCGTATGCGCCCGGAACCCAGACTACGGTGATGTTGTTATCGTTCACTTGACCAATGCGCTTCAGGGCGTCAATCGCACCTTCCAGCAGGCTGTCATTGATGAAGTTGTTGAAACGCGCAATGGTGATGGCGACGCGGGCTTCAGGAGCCGCTACGTTAGCTTCGATAATGTTCATACTTTTCCTTTTGGGATTCGACTTACCCCATGAGGGGGGCGGATTTTATCATAATAATTTGCGCGCTGCTTCGGTTATTGACAGCAACTTACGCGGGTATCAGGTGCAAACAGAGATCCGGGCCAACGTGGCGTATCTCGCTGAAACTAAATTGGGGCGCATCGGCCAGTTTCTCAAGCCCTGGCAGCACACATAATCCTCTGGCGTCACTGCCTAACAGTTTAGGCGCAACGTAAACAATCAGCTCATCCACAAGCCCTGCCTGCAACAACGCGCCAGCAAGCGTTGGACCAGCCTCAACCCAGATACTGTTAATCTGCTGTTTGCCCAGTTGCATCATCAGCAAGACCAGATCCAGATGACCGTTGTGTTCCGGGATTTGCAGCGTGCGTACAGACTCCGGCCAGTCGCGAGGATCTGGCTGAGTTCTGGCAAACCAGGTTTCGCCCGGTTGCTGCACGATGCGGTGTTCCGGCGTCACACGATTTTGACTGTCGATAACGATACGCACTGGCTGACGCAAATTTTCCTGCGGATACTGCGCCTGCACATCAGCGTTGAGTTCTTCCCGGCGTACGGTCAGAGCCGGATTATCCGCTAACACTGTTGCACTGCTGGTGAGAATGGCATGGCTTTCTGCACGTAAACGCTGAACGTCCCGGCGCGCTTGTGGCGAAGTGATCCACTGGCTTTCACCGCTCGCCATTGCCGTGCGCCCATCCAGCGATGCGCCAAGTTTTAGCTGGATAAACGGGAAACCGGTACGCATGCGCTTCAGGAAGCCTTTGTTCAATGCTTCGGCTTCGCTCATCATCAGCCCGTGGCTGACTTCAATGCCTTCCTGCTGCAAACGATAAAGCCCACGGCCTGCAACCTGGGGATTTGGGTCCTGCATCGCTGCCACCACGCGGTTCACGCCTGCCGCAATGAGAGCGTCACAGCACGGCGGCGTACGCCCGTGGTGGCTGCACGGTTCAAGCGTGACGTATGCCGTCGCGCCTTTAGCTTTTTCGCCAGCCATACGCAACGCATGCACCTCAGCATGAGGCTCGCCCGCTCTGTAGTGCGCGCCCTCTCCCACTATCTCGCCGTCTTTGACTATCACACAGCCAACACGTGGATTGGGATGAGTGGTGAAACGGCCCTGATTCGCCAGCTTCAGCGCACGCGCCATGTACTGTTCGTCATGCATGGCTTAGTCCTGTAAACGGGCGATCTCTTCGCCGAATTCTTTGATGTCTTCGAAGCTGCGATACACCGAAGCAAAGCGGATATAGGCCACTTTATCGAGCTTCTTCAACTGCTCCATCACCAGATTGCCAATCTGTTTGCTTGGGATCTCACGCTCACCGGTGGCGCGCAGCTGCGACTTAATGTGATTCAGCGCCATTTCGACGTCATCTGAACTGACAGGACGCTTTTCGAGTGCTTTCTGAATGCCGCTGCGCAATTTGTCTTCATTAAACGGCTCGCGAACATCGTTGCTTTTCACCACTCGCGGCATCACAAGTTCGGCCACTTCGAAGGTGGTGAAGCGTTCATTACAGACCAGGCACTGTCGGCGGCGGCGTACAGAAGAGCCTTCTCCCACCAGACGAGAGTCGATCACTTTGGTATCTACGGCTAAACAAAATGGGCAATGCATGGCGCGTCCTGACGAAAGGGGAATAATATTTTCCTATTTTACCACGACCCAGGCGGCGCCGTCATTTTGAGACAAACCCCCGATGGCAACGCGCGCGATACTGCTACCATTGAAGACGAAAGAACTCTGAAAGGAACCCTGACAATGACACGACGTTATTTACGCCTTTTGGCCGTGGGAAGTTTGTTTACCCTTAGCGCCTGTGCACAGCAAACCGAAGTTCACCAGATGCAGCAGAGCGTGAGCGCCCTCTCTCAGGACATGTCCAAACTTAATCAGGAAACGGTCAAGATAACCCAGCAAAATGCGCTGAATGCAAAATCCGCAAGCGGTGTTTACTTGTTACCCGGCGCGAACACCCCGGCACGTCTGGAAAGCCAGATTGGTACCTTGCGCATGTCGCTGACCAATATTGCGCAAAACGCTGACGGGATGCGTGCCACGCTGCGTATTCAGGGTGAATCCAACGATCCGTTGCCCGCCTTTAGCGGCACAGTCGAATGGGGCCTGATTCAGGGCACCACGGACAACTACCAGGAAGTTGACGTTAAAAACCAGCTCATCAACGCCCCAGCAAGCATCCTTGCCCCAAGTGATGTCGATATTCCGTTGCAGTTGAACGGCATCGATCCGAAACAACCGGTCTTCGTCCGTATCCACGACATTCAGCCAGTGAATGCTCAGTAACTGATTGTTGCCGGATAACGCCCGTTATCCGGCCTCTTTCCCGCCTGTTCCTCACGCTTTGACCCCCTTTGCAATGTTTCCTGTTTTTCCAGAAAACCCTGGAAACATTCATGAGAATCCGTACAATGCCCGCCGTCAATGTACGCAAACGTGAACGCAATCGATTACGTATATGAGAAAACTGTGAAACACCACATATTTTTGTGAGCAATGATTCTTATAATAGGCCTCGCAAAAACAGTTACATTTAGAAACGCTTCGGCGGGTCTTTTCACACCCCGAAAGGGATTTTTAAAAAAGTGGCGTCTTTTATGAAAAAAACATTACTTGCAGCCAGTGCAGTGCTTGCGCTCTCCTCGTCTTTCACGGCAAACGCTGCCGACACCGCTAAGCCAGAGTACGTCTCTGACTGGTGGCACCAGAGCGTCAACGTGGTAGGCAGCTATCACACCCGCTTCGGACCAAAAATCAACAACGACGTGTACCTGGAGTACGAAGCGTTTGCCAAAAAAGACTGGTTTGATTTCTACGGCTACATCGATATCCCAAAAACCTTCGGTTGGGGTAACGGCAATGACACTGGCGTCTGGGACGACGGTTCCCGCATGTTCATGGAAATCGAGCCGCGCTTCTCCATCGACAAGCTGACCGGCACCAGCCTGGCGTTCGGTCCGTTCAAAGAGTGGTACTTCGCGAACAACTACATCTATGACATGGGTGCTCACGGCAACGATGCCAGCAAGCAGAGCACCTGGTACATGGGTCTGGGCACCGACATCGACACCGGTTTGCCAATGAGCCTGTCCCTGAACGTGTACGCGAAATACCAGTGGCAGAACTACGGCGCGTCCAACGAAAACGAGTGGGACGGCTACCGTTTCAAAGTGAAATACTTCGTGCCAATCACTCAACTGTGGGGCGGTCAGCTGAGCTATATCGGCTTCACCAACTTTGACTGGGGTTCCGATCTGGGCGACGACAACTTCATCGACAACAACGGGAAGCACGCGCGTACCAGCAACTCCATCGCCTCAAGCCACATCCTGGCGCTTAACTACGATCACTGGCACTACTCTGTGGTGGCGCGTTACTGGCACGACGGTGGCCAGTGGAACGATGATGCCAGCCTGAACTTCGGCGACGGCAACTTCAGCGTTCGCTCCACCGGTTGGGGTGGTTATCTGGTTGTGGGTTATAACTTCTGATAATGCTGATGCCCGGCGGCGCAGGCTTGCCGGGCCTACAACAGAATGCAAGGCATCAACGATTAGCCCGGTTTGTAGGCCCGGTAAGGCGTAGCCGCCACCGGGCAATTTCTCTACTTCACGCTCAACGCTGTACTCTGATCCAATAGCCACGGTCGTAAATACCCCACCGTATTTGAAAACGGCAACACCCATTCCGGCAACTGAATCCCTATATCACGCTCGATAAACGCTCGTCTTTTCAGGACTCGCGCCCAAAGTGCCGGGTATTCAGCGGATAACTGTTTGCGCAGCGTTTCATCTGCCAGTGCCACCGTGTCCTCAATGCTTGCGCCCGCGTAGCCCGCACGTGATGGGATAATATCGATTTGCAGCAGCATGCCGCTTTTGAAGGGAATGTCAGACCCGGGGCCGACTGGCGAGCATAACCACTCTTCATCTGCGACCAGGTGACCAGGATTGAGATGCCAGTGGTATGCCGACTTTGGCAGCACGTCTTCAATCAGTTGATACAGTTCGCCGCCCGTCATGCCCGGGCGAATGTTTTCCAGCCAGGTGACCACCGCGCGGAAATACGGAATAACCACCACATCAAGATAATCACTTACTGCTTCAGGGAGCTGAGAGGCATCTTTTACGACGTAAGCCGCGCGACTGCTGAGCCCGCCTTTATAACTGGTGGTCAGCGAAAATTTATCACCCTGCTGCACGACTTTGTCGCCAGGATAAAGACTGGCGTTAGCGAAGCGGTCGCCCGTCGCGGCGATCATCACCACGTTATTCGGTTGACCGTCAGCGGCTAGCAGGCTGGCGATTTGCTTTTCAGTTTTGCCCGGTGCAACGGCATTTAAGGCGCTCAGAATAGCGGTAGAAGCCAGATTCGCGCCGTACTCATAATGCGCCAGTTCATTGGCGTTGTTGACAACGCGTGCCCCAACCGCTGGGGAAATAAATAGCCCGGTGGCATTTTGCAGTTCCGCAAGCGGTGCCGCTTCACGGAGGGCATCCACGATAAACGCCGGAATATCAAACATCTGACGGGTATTGTCTTTCACGCCGGTGAAGAGTTTCCAGCCCGCCAGCCCCAACCGATTATTCGCCGTGATACCCGCGCTTTGTAATAGCTCAGGCAGAGACTGCACGTTATCCATCGGCTGATTAGGCAACGAGAACCACGGCGCATGCACAACACGGTTTGGCAACCGGGCATGAGCGGCCAGTTTGAGATTTTCATTGCCAAGCACCAGCACCGCTTCACCATCGCTATGCAGTACCAGCAGCGCCTCCTCGAAGCGCGGAATAAACCCGGTGAGATACTCAAAGTTGCCGCCGTGCTCTTTGTCAGCGTAGACAATCAGCGTGTCCAGCTTCTGTTGCTGCATTCCGGCGAGCACTTTCGCCTTACGCTGTGCAAGAGTGGCATCGCTGAGCGTGACTGAAGGCAACCCCGTCCAGCACTGCGGCTGCGGGACGTTCTGAAGGTGAATGTGGTGATGGGGCATTTCCGTGTGACTCCCGAGTCGTGAGTGAGACCCTCACCATACCTGCAACGCCGGGGCTTGTGCGAAAAAAAGTGCCAGAGTTTGACCTCAGCGTCCGTTCCGATCTTCGCAACGAACTTTTCGCAGAAAATCACTGAGGGAACGGTCTGCTCACTCGCAGAATCGCCTTCCGGCATGCCGGACAGCGACACGCCCAGTCGCTCAGCCAGCAGCGCCCCACCCGTTGCGGTCTCTGCATGTGAGAAAACAGCCATTTCCACCTCCGCCATACTTTCACGTCGCAGTTTCACTTGCATGACGGGCTCATAAAAAGCGACAGCACGATTGAGGTCAGACACCGGGATTTCAAACCAATTGATGATGTTCATACAGTCTCCGGGGTCAGGGATAAGTTCACTGAGAGCATAGAACAAGGCTACTGACAGGCGTCACTTACGGTCGGTAAACGGGTTGCCCGGAGAGAGGCTCCCTTCAGGAACCGGATATGCTGAACTCGGAGATAAAAAACCTCCTTTAATGATCAAAAAATAGATTAAAATGCGCACAACTTTGTTCATTAACTACAGGTTTTTTATGGCTAATCATCTCAGCAAAGCGAAGGCCGCGAAACGCAAAAATACCGCTAACACTCCACGTCAACGGTTTAACGCCGGATGCAAAGAAATAAAGAAACAGCAGCAACGCATTGAACAGCTGGTCCAACAACAACAGGAGTTGATGGCACGCTTTAGCGAAAAAGTATTACCCCTTGAACATCAGCATACTCACCTTATCTATCTCAAAATAGAAAAGCTCATCGCCTTTATGGGGAAAAAATCCATTGCGAATTACCAGCGTGAAGAGTTGGGCTTGTGGATCCAGGATGAATTACAGTTCCTGATTGAACACCCCTTCCGGGACGTGACTACCGATCTCAACGCTCTCATTGATCTTTACAGCGACAGCGCCAAAAAATCACTCGCTCCCCCTTCTCCAGAAGAGATTGAGGATCTTCGGGATGAGTTGCGAAACAGGTGGGGGATCGCCGGTGATCTGAGTGACGAACAAATCGCAGAAATGATGCATGACCCACAAAAATTAGCGGCTCTTATCCGCGAATTCCATGAAACGGCAGGGCAAGACACCTATGACTTTATGGATGAAGAAGAGGGTGACTCAGATTTTTATGATGATGATTTCTTTGAGGATGACCAGTCATCGGGCAAAACCGCTCACTCATCTCAGAAAAAAGTAGATTCGCTGTTCAGCCGCTCCGTCATTAATCGGATGTATAAACGATTGGCTGCGGCTTTTCATCCTGACAGAGCACAGGATGACACAGAAAAACAGCACCGTCATCAGTTGATGACCACTCTCTCGGCGGCCAGAAAGTCGCATGACGTCTGGGCTATTTTCAGTTTGTATCAGGAGCACATAGATGCAGACGCTGAGTTTGCAGAAATAGATTTACCGGCCCTCAATTCCTTACTGGAACAACGAATAGCCACTCTGAAAGAAGAATTCAAGGCACTCAATAATGACAGCGATTCGCCTGAAGGCATGATCTGGTGCAAGTTTAAGAGCAGCACACAAAAAGACATCGATAAGAAAATCAATGAGCATATTACGGCTCTGCGTTCGTTTATCGAAGAGGAAAAACAGGAGCTGGAAAATCTCAGCACGCTGAAATCGCTCAAAGAAAAGTTAACAGCGCGTGATGAACAGATGCAGGATGAGGAACAGAGGTTTCTTGAAGACTTTGTACGATCGCTTCATCGCTGAAAAAACTCAGCTTCAATGAAAAAGGCCAGTCGAACGACTTAATGCCGATCATTTAAGAGTACTTGAACGATCCTGCCAGTGAGAGACAATCCGGGAACAGCCCTCTGCTCCCGGATTTTTTTATGTCTGAACAGGATATGGATTTTGTTGTTGATGCTTTCGCCTCTGAGCTGGATGCTTTTTCTCGCTCCCTTGACCCCCTCTGGATACACCAGGCATTAAGCGCCTGCCAGAAGGCCAGCATTCGCAGGCGTCGCCTCCCTGCTGAGCAGGCTGTCTGGCTTATTCTGATGATGGGGTTGCTGCGTGACTTATCCATTAAAGATGTCTGCCATCATCTCGACATTGTTCTCCAGCCTGAAGACGGTTATCAAAGCCTTGCCCCCAGCGTACTCACTGCCGCACGCCAGCGCCTGGGCGAAGCCCCACTTCGCTACCTTTTTCATGCCTGCAACGAGGCCTGGCAACCTGCGGCACTCGGGCCCGCTACGTTCCATGGCCTCCGGGTTCTGAGCGTTGACGGAACACTTTTTCGCACGCCCGATTCACCTGAGAACGCCGCTGCTTTTGGGTTTATCGAACCGTCCACGGGGACATTCCCGCAGGTACGGATGGTCGGGCTGATGGCAACCCATTCCCATATGTTGCTGGATGCGGCGTTTGGCGGTGTGGCCGAGGGGGAGCTAACGCTGGCGCATCGTCTGATTTCCTCCGCCCCTGACCATACGCTGACCCTGTTCGACCGCTGTTATTTCAGCGCGGCTTTTTTCCTGGAATGGCAGCAGGCCGGAGCCTGCACACACTGGCTCACACCAGTAAAAAGTAAACTCCGCTATGAGGTTATCGAACGATACAGCGATTACGACATGCTGATTGAGATGCCGGTTTCACCTCAGGCTCGCAAGGCTGCGCCTCATCTCCCGGAAGTCTGGCGGGCAAGGATGGTGAGTTATGTCAGCGGTGGCGGTAAAGGGAAAATCACGGGATTTTTAACGTCGCTGACCGATCCGGTCGCCTGGCCAGTCGAAGATTTGCTGCGAATTTACTGGGAACGCTGGGAGATCGAACTAGGCTATGGAGAGCTAAAAAGACGGCAGTTGAAGGGGGAGGTCACACTGCGGAGCCGATTTCCGGAGGGGGTAAAACAGGAGCTGTGGGGGATCCTGGTGTCGTACAACCTGCTGAGAAAGGAAATGGTGGATATTGCAGGAGAGGCCGGCGTTATTCCAACCCGGATAAGTTTCGTGGCGGCATTAAATATTCTGATATCGCAGGTCAGGGTGAGTGGTAAGGGCGCGACGGGGAATATACCTAAGCATCTGAAAGGAATGAGGGAAAATGTAAAAGCCTTTATCCTTCCGGAAAAAAGAAAGCACCGACGATACGAGCGTTCGGTGCTTTATATTCCGCCTAAATATCCGTTCAGCTATAAGTCACGCGAGGCTTAAGTGAACGGCATTA